>JACMRO010000012.1 GCA_014376425.1 Rubritepida sp. | reverse complement strand
GGCGCGCCAGGTCGACACCATCCAGGAATCCTCGCCCGCCGGGCCGGGGACGGCATCCATGCCCGACATGCCCATCCAGAGGCCGATATAGATCTCGTCCGTCTGCGTCGGCACGCCGCGATGCAGCCCGACGCCCAGATGCTCGCGCCGCCGCAGGTAGAAATCGTTCACGCCCTCAAAAAACTACCGGGCCTGCGGCGACTGGTCGAAACAGAATACCCCGGAATTCATCTGGACCAGGTAGGGCGCGCCCTCCTGCCGCAACAATGCCGCGACGTCCGCGCCCTTCCAATCGCCGGACGTGCTGCGGCCGCCGGTGATGGCGAAGGGCACCGTGCGGGCTTCGGCCCAGTAGCGCTCGGCATCGCGCTTCACCAGCAGGCAATCGGCATCGACGAACATGGAATGCTGGTAGGGCGTCAGCCCGTAGAGCTGGATTTTCTTCATGAAGCCGGGATACCGGGCGTCATCCTCCAGGCGCGCCACATCGTCGAACAGCGCATGGTCGCCGCCCTGCAGGGTGCCGGCGCCATCCAGGACGATGCAGATGCGCCGCGTGCCGTCCATGACCCGCAGCGACGCCGCGAGGTTCCGCGCCATCTCCAGATACCGCGGGTGCCCGGTAGCCAGGATGAGATAGCATTCCGACATGCCGACCCCGCGCCCCACGATGGTGGCGACAGCAGCCAGGACGAACCCTGGGTGTCAAGAGCCGGGACTGGTTCGTGCCGCCCGCGGCAGCCAGGCGTAACCCGCCGCACCCAGGCAGAGCGCGAGCGCCAGGGCGCCGAAGCCGGCCCGGTACGCCGCCTCCGGCCGCACCCCCGCAACCTCCGGCCAGGCGCCCACTATGGCGCCGACCAGCAGGGGTAGCGCGGCGCTGCCCAGCACCTGCGCCAGATTGAGCGTCGTGGCCGCGCGGCCGGCCATGTGGTCGGGGAACAGGTCGCGATTCTCGGCCACCACCAACACCGGGTAGCCGCTGGTCAGACACAATCCGGTCAACAGGGCGACGGCGCCCCATAACGGCAGGCCAGGCAGCAGCGCCAGCGCGGCCAGGCAGGCCGCAGTGGCCAGCGCGCCGCCGACCACGGCGCGCGGGCGTGACCCGGCCAGGCGCACGATCCAGGGCATCGCCAGCAGCCCTGCCGGCAGGCCCAGCACCATGGCCAGCAGCGCCTGGCCGCGCAGCGCCGCGCCCAGCCCATGCACATCGGCCAGGTAAGGCGCGGCCCAGACGGCGACCACGGTGGCCATCGCCGCATAGGCCACCAGGTGCATCACCAGCAACCGCGGCAGCCCGGGCGTGGCCCAGACGGTGATCTGGCCGCGCAGCGCCGCCCACAACGACTCCGGCGCGCGGTCGATGGGGGCCGGCGCATCGCGCACGCCCCACCACCACAGCACGGCCATCGCCGCCATCAGCCCCGCAGTGCACAGCATCGCGCCGCGCCACCCCAGCCACAGCGCCAGCAGCGCCAGCGGCGCGCCGGCCAGCAACAGGCCGCCCTGGGCCAGCGCGAAGGTGCGGGTCAGCATGGTCGTCGCGGCCGCGCCGCGCTGCCACCTGGCGCTCAGCACCACCGCCGACATGAAGCTGGCGGAGCAGCCCAGGCCGACCAGGAATCGTGCCAGCCACAGCTGCGTGGCATCCTGCGCCGACGCTTCGGCGATCGCGCCGCAGAAGGCCAGCACCGACAGGCCGGCGACCAGCCGGCGCGGCCCGATCCGGTCCAGCGCGATGCCCACCGGCACCTGCGCCACCAGCAGCGCCACGAAAAAGGCGCTGCCCACCGCCCCCAGTGCGGCCGGCGCCATGCCCAGTTCAGCCGCGATGTCGGGGCCCAGCGCGCTGAGGCTGGCGCGGTGCAGCTGCGACAGCCCGGTCATCCCGGCCGCCAGCCACATGATGCGGGTGGCGTTCAGAGCGCCACGCCCAGCGTCTCACGCAGCTGCCGCGCGCCTTCGGGCGAAAGGGTAAGGCGGCGGCGGTCCAGCGGGTTGTCGGCGCGCGGCGTCGGTCGGCGTAGCCAGCCGCCCGCCTGGAAGGCGCTGGCCATCGCGGTGCCCAACGCGCCGGCCAGATGCGGCCGCCGCTCCGACCAGTCCATGCAGTCGCGGCATTCACCGGCCCCGGTCACGCCCAGCGCGGCCAGCCCGGCGGTGCCCTCGGCCGTGGCCTGCCAACCGCCGGGGGCGGGTGCGATCCATGCCCGTGCCGTCAGCCGCTCATGCAGCGCCACGCCCAGGCGGCCGGCGACGTGGTTCCAGCACAGCCGGGCGGTGCGGAAGGCCTCGCCATGCGGCCAGGCGGCCCGGCCGTTCCGGGCCTGCAGGCCGCCCAGCACTTCCAGCATGCTCGCCACCTCCTCGCCGGCCAGGCGGAAGTAGTGGTGTCGGCCCTGACGGTGCAGCAGCAGCAGCTGGCCATCGACCAGCCGGGCCAGGTGTTCGCTCGCGGTGGACGGGGTGATGCCGGCGACGCGTGCCAGCTCCCCTGCGGTCAGCGCCTCGCCCGGCAACAGGGCGGAGAGCATGGCGGCGCGAGCCGGGTCGGCCAGCAGGGCGGCGGTGGCGGCGAAACCGGTCATGCGAGGCAGACTAGGCCAGCGGCGGGCGGAATGCTGCGGCTCCGGCCGAACAATGCGGTACCAGCGCGGAGAGGGCGGCGCGGCTGCGCAGCGCCATGCGGATCAGCCCCGGCAGGTCCTGCGGCCGGCGCAGCAACGCGCGAATGACGCGCCAGGGGGCGGGGTTGCCGGCCGCGTCCAGCCCCATGGCGGCGGCTGGTGGCAGTGCTTCCCCGGCAGTGTCGGCCACCGCGCGCAGCACCGCGAAAGGGACGCCCAGGGGGCTGCAGAGTCGCGCAATGGCGGCGCTTTCCATGTCGACGGCGGCAGCGCCGGTTGCGGCCCACAGCGCGGCCTTGGCGGCCGGCGTGGCGATGACGCAGTCGGCGCCGGCGATGTCGGCATGCAGCGCGCCGGTCGCTTCCAGCAGCGCCCCGCTCCAGGCCGCGTCGGCCGGCCACGCGCGCTCCGCGATCACTTGGCGGGCCACCACCAGCGCGCCCGGCCGCAGCGCCGGGTCCAGCCCGCCAGCGATGCCCAGGCTGAGGATGGCGGTCGGGCGCGGCATTGCGGCCAGTAGCCGCGCCAGCCGCGCCGGGTCGGCCGCCGCCACCAGATGCGGCGTGCCCGCCGGCAGCAGCGCCGCCTCGGCCGAGAAGCCCACCACCACCAGCATCACAGCGGCGGCGCGCGGTCCTTCCAGCCGGACGCGCGTTCGTAGCCGGCCGCCGCCTGCAGCAGCCGCTCCTCGGCGAAGGCGGGCGCCACCAGCTGCAGGCTGAGCGGCAAGCCGCTGCTGTGCAGCCCGCTCATGATCGTCAGCGCCGGGTGGCCAGTGACGTTGAAGGGGGTGCGGGCCTGGCGCGGATAGGTGCGTTCCACCGCGTCGGCGTCGTCGATCCGGCAAGCCGGGTCCATGCTGCTGGCGGTCAGCAGGATGTCGACCGTGGTGAACGCCTCGCGCACCGCGGCCAGCATCTCGCCGCGCCGCCGCTGTGCCTGCACGTGATCGCGCGCGGTGACGAACATGCTGGGCAGCAGGCGGCGGCGGGTGATCGCGGCGTATTTCTCCGGCGCCTCGCGCAGCCAATGCTCGTGCACGGCGCCTGCCTCGGCATAGAGGATGGTGCGGTTGACGGCAGCGAATTGCGCCAGCGGCGGCAGGATGATGTCGCGCAGGATGGCGCCCTCGGCCGCCAGCAGGCGGGCGGCCTCATCCAGCGCGGCGGCCATCTCCGGATCGGCCGGCTGGTCAATTTCATGGAAGTGGCGGACGTAGCCGATTGTCAGCCCGCGCAGCCCGTGGTTGAGGGCGCCGGTGTAGTCGTCACCCGCCATCACGCCGAGGATGAGGGCACAATCCTCCACCGTGCGGGTCAGCGGCCCGACATGGTCGAGCGAGAAGGCGAGCGGAAACACACCGTCGCGCGGCACCAGCCCGTAGGTCGGCTTCAGGCCGACCAGGCCGCAATGGCTGGCAGGGTGACGAACGCTGCCACCGGTGTCGGTGCCGAGCGCGGCGGGGAAGATCCGCGCGGCGACGGCCGCGCCTGAGCCGGAGGAGGAGCCGCCAGGATGATGGTCGCGATTCCACGGATTGCGCGCGGGCGGAAACGGTAGATCGAAGGCCGGGCCGCCGATGGCGAATTCATGCGTCGCCAGCTTGGCCGGGAACACCGCCCCGGCCGAGCGCAGCCGCCCCACGACCGCCGCATCCGCCGAAGCGACATGGCCCAGCCGCTGCGCCGAGTGGCAGGTGGTCGGCAGGCCCGCGATGTCGATGATGTCCTTGATGCCGACGGGGATGCCGTGCAGCGGGCCGCGTGGCGTCTCATCGTCCAGCGCCCGGGCCGCGGCCCGGGCTTCATCCGCCATCACCCGGATGGCGCAGTCCAGCGCCGGGTTCAACGCGTCCAGCCTGGCCAGGCAGTCGTCCAGCAATTCGGTGGGGCTGAGCCGGCGGGCGGCGATGGCGCTGGAGGCCTGGGCCAGGGTCAGCTGATGCGGTTTCATGGCTCAGCGCTTCAGGCTGTAGGGCGGGACGGGCTCAAGCGCCGGGTCGCGGCTGCGCGGCAGGTTGTCACGATGCGCTTCCAGGCTGGAAAGCGCGGCCAGCACATCGGCACGGTGGTTCGCCCAGGCGCGCGCCAGGCCCGCGTTCAGTGCAAGGATTTCGGCGGTTCTGTCATCCATTAGCGCAGGATACACGCGATGGAAAAAAAGAAACGGGGGCGGTTACCCTTTGGGGGGGGAAGGGAGACAGGGCCGCCACCCCCGTGCAGTTTCGCCGGCAAGAACCCCGAGGCAATGGGGAGCTGGCGTGTCCGGGAGAGACCGACGCTGCGGGTGGGATGCAGCGCCGGAGCCTGAATAATGCCAGGACGATGAAGCAACGATGAAAGCGCGCCCTGGGTTGCAAATCTTCTTGGCCCTGCCGCGCAATGCCGCATGACGGCGGTGCAGGGGCTGTCCGCCTCCGGCACCCGATGCTAATGGCCCAGGATGCAAAGGTGACCCGAAAGGGTTGAAACGGGAATGCGGGAAGGGGGAAACCCCGTGCCGCGGCTGCCCCCGCAACTGTAGGTGGAGCGATCGCCCCACACGCCATTGGAGCCACGGGTTCCGAGAAGGCGGGGCGATCAGGGGCCAGGCCCCACTCCACGAGTCAGGAGACCGGCCTTCGCAGAGTTGTCTCGCGCGTACCGGGCGGGGTGCACCGGTGCCACGGAACACGCGCGTGCAGGGTTTCCCCCTGGGCATGCGCTGCTTCGTTTGCGGGTTTGACGAGCCATCGATGGCCGCTTGCGGTCGTCGAGCCGTCGCGCCCATTCCGGGCGTGGTGGAATCGCCTGCTCGGAGCCTACACCATGCGTCGTTTCATCCTTCTCACCCTGCTGACCAGCCCAGTCGCAGCCCAGCAGGCGATCCCCGACACCATCGTCACCGGCACCCGGATCCCCACTGCGGTGGACCGCGTACCGGCAGCGACCACCACCATTACCCGAACCGACATCGAGGAATTCGGCTACCGCACCCTGGCCGACGCCCTGGCGATCGTGCCGGGGCTGCGGGTCGTGCCGCAGGGCGGGCCCGGCAACCTCACCTCTGGCTTCCTTCGCGGCACCAATTCCCGGCACGTGCAGGTGCTGATCGACGGCGTCACCGCCAATGACGCCTCCGATCCCTCGGGCGCGTTCAACTTCGGCACCCTGCTGCTGGCGGGAGTCGAGCGCATCGAGGTACTGCGCGGCCCGGCATCCAGCCTGTATGGCAGCAGCGCGATCGGCGGCGTGGTGAACATCGTCACCCGCAGGGCGCCCGCGGATAAACAGGCGGAGGTCTTCGGCAGCGTGGCCGGCGGTACCCAGAGTACGCTGCGCGCCGATGGCGGCGTCGCCGGCACGGTGGGCGCGTTCGACTACCTGTTCACCGCGCAGACGCTCTCCACCCAGGGCTTCGACATCATCCCCCGCCGCATCCAGCCGCACCGCTTCGAAGCCGATGGCTATCGCGGCGCCGCCACCGCCGCGCGGCTGGGATGGACGCCCATGCCGGGCACGCGCATCGAGGGCACGCTGCGCTGGCAGCAGTCGAATTACGGTGTGGACCGGTTCCTGGCCAATGACCCGAACTACTCGGCCGAGGACCGGCGCTGGTCCGGGCAGCTGCGTGCCGAGACCCGGCTGTTTGACGTCTGGACCACTGGGCTGCGGGTGGGCTTCAGCGCCGACCGGCGCCGGGCGGTCAACTTCCCCGACCAGTTTTCGAGCTCGCGGACGGATGATCTCTACCGTGGCGAGCGCACCGTGGTGGAGTGGGGCAACCAGGTCCGGCTGCCCAATATCGGCGGCTGGGCGGCGGATGGCGCGCTGGGCTTCGGCGCCACCTTCGCGCGGGAGACGGCCCGCACCGCTGCCGGTAACGCGCCGTTCCGCAGCACGGTGAATGCGTCGCAGGACAGCCAGGCAGGCTTCCTCAATCTGCAATACAGGGTGTTGGAGCGGCTCGACCTCTCGGCCGGCGGGCGGGCCGACGCCACAACGGGGTTCGGCATTACGCCGACCTATCGACTGGGCGCGGTCTACGCCATCCCCGAGTTGAACGCCCGGCTGCGGGCGGCGGTGGGATCGGGCTTCGCCGCCCCCAGCCTGTTCCAGCGCTTCGGCATCACCGGCAGCGGCTTCCGCGGCAACCCCGACCTGCGGCCGGAGCGCAGCACAAGCTGGGAGGTGGGCGGCGACATCGACGTGGCAGGCCTGGCCAACCCGCGCCTGCTGACCGCGTCGGCCACGTATTTCCGCAGCTTCTTTCGTGACCTGATCAACAGCAACGCCGCCTTCACCTCCAACATCAACGTGGCTCGGGCGAATATCGAGGGTGCGGAGCTGGGGCTGACGGCGCGCCTGACGCCCTGGGCCGAGGTCCGCGCCGCCTACACCCTGACCCGGGCCTTCGACAGCACGACCGACCGCAGGCTGCTGCGCCGGCCGGAGAATGTGCTGGCGCTGAGTGGCCGCGTCACGCCGCTGCCGGGGCTGACCATCGCGCCGGAAATCCTGCTGACCGGCCGCAGCCCGGATTTCGTGTACGACAATCTGGGCCGGTCGAGCCGGGCGACCAACACCAAGGGCGGCACCACGGCGAATGTGACGGTGACCTACCAGGTGATGCCGCGCGTGGCGGTGTTCCTGGAAGGGCGGAACCTGGGGAATTCGCGGTTCGAGCCGACCAGCGGCTATGTGGTGCCGGGGCGGAGCGTGCTGCTGGGGACGCGCTTCACGCTGTAGTTCCGCGACCCCGGTCGGGTAGTTCCGCTACCACGGTCGGCTTCGGGTCATCGAAGCCGGCCGTGGCGGAGGCCCTCGATGGCGGCGAGCCCCGCCGCCTGCGGGGGAACCCGCCGCGCCGTCGCGGCGCCCACGCCACCCAATGCCACCGCCGGCCGCCCGGCGTGGCGCGCCAGCCAGGCCCATGCGTGCGGCGCCAGCGGCCGCGCTCCGGGGTGGCTGGCGGTGGCGAAGAGGGGCGAGATCAACGCCGCATCCGCGCGCAGCCGCCGCCCCCGCGCCAGCCCCGCCCTGCCATGCACCGCCAGGCTGAGCGGCCCGCGGCCGAGCAGGAAGGGCAGCAGACCGGTGGCGCCGCGTTCGGGCAGGTGCAGCCCGGCCCGCAGGCGCAGCGCCGCCCGGCCGTCGCCGGCCACGAACAGCGTCAGGCCACGCCGCCGGCAAAGCGCCGCCAGCGCCCGCAACGCCGGCCATGCCATACCGCGCGCGATGACCGCCGCGCCGCGCGGTAGCCGCGCCGCCGCCGGCGCCGGGTCGGGCAGCCGCACCGGGTCGCTCAGCAGCCATAGGCGCGGCACCCGCCTTGGGCTGAAGCGTATTGCGTGGCCACGCGTCACGCTTCATCTCGCTGTGAGAGATGATTCAGCGCTGCGGCGATTCCGCCCCAGCGCATCATGCTCTAGACCCTGTCACCATGACCATTGCAGATGCCCTGAACCGCGTGCGCGACAGGATCGCCGATGCGACGGCGCGCGCCAACCGCCCGGCCGGCAGCGTGGCGCTGGTCGCCGTCTCCAAGACCCATCCCGGCGAAGCTGTCCTCGAAGCCCTGGCCGCCGGCCAGCTGCTGTTCGGCGAGAACCGGGTGCAGGAGGCCGCCGGCAAATTCCCAGCCCTTCGTCCGGCGCATCCGGCCATGCGCCTGCACCTCATCGGCGGCCTGCAGACGAACAAGGTGGAGGAGGCCGTGCGCATCGCCGATGTGATCGAAAGCCTGGACCGCCCGAAGCTGGCCACGGCGCTGGCCGCCGCAATGCGCAAGGAGGGCCGCCGTCCGGACCTGCTCGTCCAGGTCAATGTCGGTGACGAACCGCAGAAGGCCGGCATTGCCCGCGCCGAAGCCGATGCCTTCCTCCGCCTGGCGCGCGACGAGCTGGGCCTGCCCGTCATCGGGCTCATGTGCATCCCGCCCGCCGAGGGCGACCCGCAACCACATTTCGCCTGGCTGGCCAGCTGCGCGGCGCGACATGGGCTGAGCGTGCTGTCGATGGGGATGAGCGGCGATTTCGAGGCGGCGATTGCCGAGGGGGCGACGCATGTGCGGGTGGGCAGCGCGATTTTTGGCGCGCGCGGGGCGGCTGGCTGAAGGCGTGGATGGCGGCCCGGCGATGCGCGCGTCGTGCGTGGCGGTCAGGCCGTGACCTGGGGCGCCCGCAGCCCTGCAGCCAGCAGGCGCCGCAGATCGCCGTCCTCCAGCGCCACGCACCCCTCGGTCGGCGGCATGCCAGGCCGCGCCAGATGCAGAAAGATGGCGCTGCCGCGGTCGGGCGCGACCGGGGCGCGGTTCCAGTCCAGCACACCGATCAGGTCGTAGACCCCATCCTGGCGCCACAAAGCCTCGTGCCGGGCCGGGTGTGGAAGGCTGACGGGCCGGTTGTAATCCGCATGGGCAGGGTCGTCGCACCAGCCATCCTCCGGCGCGAGCGGCTCGACTGGCGCCGCGGCTGTGGGCCGGCCGCTGCGATCGGCGCGGTACAGCACGCGTTCCAGCCGCAGCAGGCCAGCGGGGGTGGCGCCGTCGCCCTCGACCTTGCGGCCCGAGATGCCGCCGCGCCCCAGCGCGCAGCGCAGCACCTGCCCGCGAAAGCGCAATAGGCCGTCGGAAGTCAGATGGGCGATGTCGTCGCGGTTGATCACGCCAACGCGGTATTCGCCTGGGGCGGCGCTGTCCAGCGGCGATACGCGGCGGTGGCCTCCGCGGGCGTTGTCGCCAGGGCGTAGCGCTCGCCGGCCGTGGCCATGCCGGGGTCGGGCAGGCCGGCCATGGTGGCGCGAATGCGCTCCAGCGGCCTGGTCTCCTCGATGAAGGCGCCGATGGCCGCGGTGATGGCGCCCAACGGCCCGCCGGTGGCGAAGCCGCCCAGCACGCGCAAGGCCGGCTGGATCGTCTCGCCCGTCGCCGCCCGGTAGATTGTGCCGATGATGGGAATATGGTGCAGCGGGTTCAGCGCCCGCAGCGCCTCGTCGAAGGTGATGTGGCCGGCGATGGGCATCGCCGAATCGTCCATCAGCACCGAGCCGCCATCGGGCGGCGGCGTGTCACGCCAGACATGGGCGGGTGCGATGGCCAGGCGCAACGGGTCGGAGATCATGCGTCCGGGGTTGCAATGCTCGTGCCATCGACGGCCGGCCCCTGCCAGCCATTCGCCTGCGCGACCGCCGCCGCGGTGACGTTGACGATGCCGCGCGCGGTGACGCTCGAAACCAGCACTTCGATAGGCTTGTTCATGCCCAGCAGCAGCGGCCCGACCTGCAGCCCGTCCGCCGCCGCCTTCAGCAGGTTATAGGCGATGTTGGCGGCATCCAGGTTCGGCATCACCAGCAGGTTCGCGGTGTCGGTGAGGGTGGAGCTGGGCACCACGCGCTTGAGGATTGCCGGCACCAGGGCGGCATCGGCGTGCATCTCGCCATCGACCTCCAGCTCGGGCGCCTGGGCACGGATTAAACGCAGCGCCTCGCGCATTTTCTTCGCGCCCGGCGCCTGGCTGTTGCCGAAGCTGGAATGGCTGAGCAGGGCGGCGCGCGGCACGATGCCGAATTCGCGGATCTGGGCGGCGGCCAGGATGGTCATCTCGGCGATCTGCGCCGGGCTGGGGTCCACCAGCAGATGCGTGTCGACGAAGAACAGCGTGGCGTTGGGCACGATCACCGCCGTCAGCGCGTAGACCCGGCTGGCATCGGGCGACTTGCCGATCACGTCCAGCGCATGGTGCCAGTGCCGCATCCAGTCGCCATTGCCGCCGACGATGGCGGCGTCCGCGTGACCGGCCTCCAGCAGCATGGCGGCGGCGACGGTGGGGCGGGTGCGCATCCGCCGCCCGGCGCTGTCGGGCGGGATGCCGCGGCGGCCGACGCGGGCGACGTAGAGCGCTTCCAGCGGCGCGAAAATCGTCTCGTCAGCCACCGGGTCCAGGATGGTGACCGCGTTGTCCATGTCCAGCCGCAGCCCCAGCGCCCGCGCCCGGTCGCAGATGACCTGGCGGCGGCCGAGCAGGATGGGCCTGGCGATGCCGTCATCGAGCACCGTCTGCACCGCGCGCAAGGTGCGCTCATCCTCGCCCTCGGCGTAGACCACGCGGACGGGCGCCTTTCGCGCCGCCTCGAACATTGGCCGCATCAGGTTGCCGGAACGGAAGACGAAGCGTTCGAGTTCGCGCTGGTAGAGGGCGAAATCCTGGATCGGCCGCTTCGCCACGCCCGATGCCATGGCGGCGCGGGCGACGGCGGGCGCGATCTCCAGGATCAGCCGTGGGTCGAAGGGCTTGGGGATGATGTAGTCGGGGCCGAAGATGGGCGCCACGCCGCCATATGCCGCCGCCACGACCTCGGACGCCTCGACCCGCGCGAGGGCGGCGATGGCCTCGACTGCGGCGACCTTCATCGCCTCGTTGATCGTGGTCGCGCCAGCATCCAGCGCGCCGCGGAAAATGAAGGGGAAGCACAGCACGTTGTTGACCTGATTGGGGAAATCGGTCCGGCCGGTGGCGACGATGGCGTCGGGGCGGTGCTGCCGCACCAGCTCGGGCATGATTTCGGGGTCGGGGTTGGCCAGCGCCAGGACCAGCGGCCTGGGCGCCAGCCTGGCCAGCCATTCGGGGCGCAGGACGTTGGGAGCGGACAGGCCAAGGAACACATCCGCGCCGTCCAGCACCTCGGGCAAGGTGCGGGCGGGGGTGTGCTGCGCATAGCGCGCCTTGTAGGGGTCGGTGCCCGGGCGGCCGGCCCAGACGACGCCTTCGACGTCGCAGACCGTCACGTTCTCGCGCTTCAGACCCAACTCCAGCAACAGGTCGAGGCATGCCAGCGCGGCGGCGCCGCCGCCGGTGTTGACCAGCTTCACATCGGCAAGGTTTTTGCCCTGGAGAAGCAATCCGTTGCGCACCGCCGCCGCCACGATGATGGCGGTGCCGTGCTGGTCGTCATGAAAGACCGGGATGTTCATCCGCGCGCGCAATTCGCGCTCGATCTCGAAGCACTCCGGCGCCTTGATGTCTTCGAGGTTGATGGCGCCGAAGCTGGGCTCCAGCCGGGCCACCGTGTCGATGAAGGCCTGCGGGTCGCGCTCATCGATTTCGATGTCGATGCTGTCGATGCCGGCGAATTTCTTGAAGAGCACCGCCTTGCCCTCCATCACCGGCTTGGCGGCCAGCGCGCCGATGGCGCCCAGCCCCAGCACGGCGGTGCCATTGGTGATCACGGCGACCAGGTTGCCGCGGGCGGTGTATTCCCAGGCCTTGTCGGGGTCGCGCGCTATCTCCTCACAGGCGGCGGCGACGCCGGGGGAGTAGGCCAGGCCCAGGTCGCGCTGGGTGGCCATGCGCTTGGTGGGCTCGATGCTGAGTTTCCCAGGGCGCGGCAGCCGGTGGTAGTCCAGCGCCGCCCGGCGGAAATCCTCGTCCATGTTGCACAGCCCCCTGGTGTCAGGGCCATTGTGCGGGCTGGGCGTGGCCTGGTCCACCGCCCGGCGGTCAGGGCTTCAGCGGGTCGTGGCCCCAGTTCATCAGGCTGTAGCGCCAGCGGGAGTGTTCGATGTCTCCCGTGGGGCGTTGCGCGCTGTGCCGCTTCACATAGCTGACGACCTTGGCCATGTGGGCGCGGTCCTCCTCATCCAGCGCGGCGCGTTTTTTGCGTAGTATCCCGACGATGAGGGCACCCGACTGGTGGCCGATCGACTCATGCTCGCCTTCGCGGGTGAGCCCAACCTGGCGGCTCTCCTCGCCCTTCAGCCAGTGTTCCAGCGCGGCGGGGGTCATGTTCACCGCATCGAAGAAAGCACGTTCGTCGGGGTTGGCCATGCTCGGTCTCCTTGCTGGGCTGGAACGGCGCGGGGTGCCCCGGGTTTTCCGGCGGTTGCCTGAACAGGCGACCTGCGGCACTGCATCGAGCCCCCTTTCCGCTGCCCCTGCCCTTCTCGCGCCCCCCCCTGCCCCGGAGCCGCCCGCCATGCGCCAAGCCCTCATCCACCGCGTCCCGATGCGCCACCCTGGCGACGTTTCGGGCGTGGAGGCGCTGTTCGATGACGGGCTGCGGCCTGACGCGGTGGTCGCCATCCTGGGCAAGACCGAGGGCAATGGCTGCGTCAACGACTTCACCCGCGCCTATGCGGTGCAGGCGCTCGAGCATCTGCTGGCGCGGCGCGGCGGGCGGGAGGATGTGGCGCTGGTGATGAGCGGCGGCACCGAGGGCGGGCTGTCGCCGCATTTCCTGGTCTTCGCCGAGGCCGGGGCGGGGGTTCGGGCAGGGGCAGAAGGCGGGGCTGGAGCCGAAGGCGGGGCTTCGTCCGGAAGCGGGGCTGGGGCCGAAGGCGGGGCTTGGTCCGGAGGCGGGGCCGGGGCTGAAGGCGGGCGCGGAAGCGAGGCCGAGGGCGAGGGCGGGGGCGGGGGCGGCGCCCTGGCGATCGGCGTCGCCTTCACGGGCGAATTCCGGCCGGAGGAGATCGGCCGCATGGGCCAGGTGGAGGCCACGGCGGCGGCGGTTCGCGCCGCGATCGCGCAGGCCGGCATCGACGACGTCCATTACGTGCAGGTGAAATGCCCGCTGCTGACCTCGGAGCGCATCGCCGAGGCGGAGGGGCGCGGGGCGACGGTCGCGACGCGCGACACCTACCACTCCATGGGCCTGTCGCGCGGCGCCTCGGCGCTGGGGGTGGCGCTGGCGCTGGGCGAGGTGGCCGCGGTCAGCGAGAGCGACATCGGCACCGACATGACGAAGTTCTCGCGCGTGGCCAGCGCCTCTGCCGGGGTGGAGCTGACGCGCAACGAGGTGCTGGTGCTGGGCCATTCGGCGGCGTGGCGCGGTCCTCTGCGCATCGCGCATGCGGTGATGGAAGACGGCATCGACCTGGGCGCCGTGCAGGCGGCGCTGCGCGGCGCGGGGCTTGCGGCCCAGGGCCAGCTGGCGCCGGCCGAGGAGGCCCGGCTCGTCGCCGTGCTGGCCAAGGCGGAGCCGAGCAGTTCGGGCCGCATCCGCGGTGCGCGCCACATCATGAACGACGACAGCGACATCAACGCCACGCGCCATGCGCACGCGCTGGTGGGCGGCGTCATCGCCGCCGCGGTGGGGCGGACGGAGCTGTTCGTCTCCGGCGGCGCCGAGCATCAGGGGCCGGATGGCGGCGGGCCGGTCGCGGTGATCGTAAGGGCGCGTTAACCGGGAGCGGCCAGTCTTGCCGGTATGAACGCCCTGTCGGACCATACCCGCGTCAACGCGCTGCTGTACCAGTTCGCCGATGGCTACCTGGGCAAGCTGGGCTGGATGCACAGCCTGGACGGCACGCCGCGCGATGCCGCCGGCTTCGTGCCCTACATCACCTACCCGGCGTTGCGGCAACTGCGAAAGATCGTGCGGCCGGACATGCGGGTGTTCGAATATGGCTGCGGCGCGTCGTCGCTGTGGTGGGCCAGCGCGGTGGCGGAGGTCGTCTCCGTCGAGCACGACCGGGGCTGGGCGGAAAGCGTGGCGGCGCGCGGCGTACCCAACCTTTCGGTACTGGTGCGCGAGCAGGACGCGCCGGGCGGCGACCCTGCCCTGCTGGCCGAATTCCACGCGGCCGCCCCCGAGCTACCGTTGAGCCCCGACGCCGGCCACAACCTGATGCATGGGCTGACCTGCGACGACTTCCTGGCCTATGCCGCGGCGATCACCACGCATGAGCCGTTCGACGTGGTGGTGGTGGACGGGATGGCGCGCTGCCTGACCGCCTTCCTGGCGCCGCGCTTCCTCAAGCCCGGCGGTTTCATCCTGTTCGATAACGCGGACCGGTGGCAGTACAACTGGGCCTACCGTTTCCTGCGCCAGGCCGGGTTCTACCGGTTGGACTTCTACGGCCCCGGGCCGGTGAACCGGATCGAATGGTGCACCTCGATCTTCACGCGTGACCTGGAGCCTTTCGCCGGCAATGTCGAGCGGCCGCAAGGGGATTGCGACCTGGGCTGGTAGGCCCGCACATTGCGGGCATGACATTGCCGTTCCGCTCGCTCTACCGCCATGGCTTCGTCCGCGCCGTGCTCTGCGCGCCCGTGCTGGCCCTGGCGCATCCGCGGGCCAATGCCGAGGCGACGGTGGCGATGGCGCGCGATGCCGATGGCGATGGCGCTGCCGTGGTGCTGTTCCCGGAAATGGGGATGTGCGGTTATTCGTCGGAGGACCTGCTGCTGCAGGCCGCCCTGCTCGACGCGGTGGATGCGGCGGTGGCGGCCGTGGCGCGGGAGACGGCGGCGTTGCGGCCGCTGATTATGATCGGCGCGCCGTTGCGTCTGGGGCATTCAGTGTTCAACACAGCGGTGGTGCTGCATCGCGGGCGGGTGCTGGGCGTGGTGCCCAAGAGCTTCCTGCCCAATTACCGCGAATTCTATGAGAAGCGGCAGATTGCGCCCGCCGCCGCCGCGCCGGCGCGGGAGATCAGGGTGGCAGGCCAGCTCGCACCGTTCGGGACGGACCTGGTGTTCGCGGCGACCGACGTGGCCGACTTCGTGGCGCATGTGGAAATCTGCGAGGACCTTTGGGCGCCCAACCCGCCCTCCATCGCCGGGGCTTTGGCGGGGGCCACGGTACTGTGCAACATGTCGGGCTCGCCCATCACGGTGGGCAAGGGGGCGGACCGCCGGTTGCTGTGCGACGCACAGTCGCGCCGGGCGATCGCGGCCTATCTGTATACCGCCGCCGGCCAGGGGGAGAGCACAACCGACCTGGCATGGGACGGGCATCTGTTCGGCTATGAATATGGCGAGCTGCTGGGCGAGGCGCCACGCTTCGCGCCGGGCGCGTCCACGCTGAGCGTCGATATCGACGTCGAGCGTCTGGTGCAGGAACGGCGGCGGGTGGGGACGTTCCGGGACGGGGCGATGGCGGCACCTGCGGCCTTCCGGACAGTCGAGTTCGCGCTCGACCCGCCTGCCGGCCAGCTGCCCCTGCGAAGATTGATCCCCCGCTTTCCATACGTGCCCGACGCGCCGCAGCGGCTGGACGAGGACTGCTTCGAGACCTGGAACATCCAGGTGGCCGGGCTGCTGACGCGACTGCGAGCGACGGGGTTGCAGAGGCTGGTCATCGGCGTCTCGGGCGGGCTGGATTCGACGCAGGCGCTGATTGTGGCGGCGCGGACGGTGGACCGGTTGGGGCTGCCGCGGTCGAACATCATCGGCGTGACGATGCCGGGATTCGCGACCTCGGACGGCACCCGCGCCGCCGCCTGGGCGCTGATGCAGGGGCTGGGGGTGGATGCGCGGGAGGTGGATATCCGGCCGCTCTGCACGCAGATGCTGCGCGACATCGGCCACCCCGGCGCGCCGCAATACGACGTGACGTTCGAGAACGTGCAGGCCGGCCTGCGGACGGATGTGCTGTTCCGCCTGGCCAATCATTCCGGCGGGCTGGTGGTGGGGACGGGCGACCTGTCGGAGGCGGCGCTGGGGTGGTGCACCTATGGCGTGGGCGATCACATGTCGCACTACAACCCCAACGCGTCGCTGCCCAAGACGCTGATCCAGCACATGATTCGCTGGGCGATTGCGACAAAACGATTCGATGCAGAGGTGTGCGCGGTGCTGGAAACGGTGCTGAGCACGGAGATCAGCCCCGAACTGGTGCCGGCCGGGGAGGATGGGGTGGCGCAGAGCACGCAGGCGGTGATCGGGCCCTATGCGCTGCAGGATTTCCACCTGTTCTACACGCTGCGCTGGGGCTTCCGGCCTTCGAAGGTCGCGTTCCTGGCGGAGACAGCGTGGGGCGATTCGGCGCGGGGGAACTGGCCGCGTGGGGTGGAGCCAGAGGCCTACGACTTGGCAGAGATCAAGCGCTGGCTGGCGGTATTCCTGCGGCGGTTCTTCGCGACCAGCCAGTTCAAGCGGAGTGCGACGCCCAACGGACCTAAGATCAGCTCGGGCGGGTCGCTGAGTCCACGCGGCGATTGGCGGGCGCCTTCGGATTCGCTGGCCGATGCCTGGCTGGAGGAACTGGAAAGCGGCGTGCCGTGATCAGACCACGGCCTCGGTGATGCTCTGCGCGACGGGGATGGTGGCGGCGAAGCTGGGCCGGGCTTCCAGCCGGTCACTCATCGCCGCAAGGGTGGCATGGGTGTCCCGCCAGGGGTGTTCGGGGTAGCGCACGGCGAGGTAGCGCAGCACCGTGCCGGCGCAGATATCGGCCAGGCCGAAGCGGCCCTCGACCAGGAAGCCCCCGCCGGCGAGCCGCGCCAGGGCGGCGAGCCCACCATCGATCTTGCGGCGCTGCCGCGCCATCCAGGGTTCGCTGGGAGTGAGCCGCCGCCGCTCGAAGAACAGCAGCACGGTCGCGTCGCACACGCCGTCGCAGATCACCTCGATTTGCCGGGCACGCAGCGCCTGCGCAGGCTCTGGCGGCAGGAGCGGCGGCGTGGGGTGCATGACCTCCAACCATTCCAGGATGAAGCGGCTTTCGTAGATGCCCTGGCCGTCGGGCAGGATCAGCACCGGCAGTTTTTCCAGCGGGTTGAAGGCCGGCGTGGCGGTGTCGGCGTGCCAGGGCACCTCTGTGCGCAGGGTGAAGGGGATGCCCTTCTCGATCAGCGCGATCCGCACCTTGCGGGCATAGGGCGAGGGGGTCGCGCTGATCAGCTCGTACATGGTCAGTCCAGCAGCGCGTTGCTCGAACGCACGACTTCGCCCCAGGCGACGCGCTCGGTGCGCTGGAATTCCGCCAGGTACTCGGGCGTGCTGGGCTCGGGCACAGCGCCCTGCTGCCGGAAGACCTCGATAAATTGCGGGCTGGTCATCGCCTTGCGAATAGCGGCGTTGAGCTGGGCGATGATGGGTGCGGGGGTGCGCGCCGGCGCGTAGATCGCCTTCCACAAGCCGCTGTCCAGCGGTGCGCCGAAGGACTTCACCGTTGGCACGCCGGGGAAGAGCTGCACCTCGGCCGGGGCAAGAACGGCGACGGCCCGGGTGCGGCCGTCGCGCGTCAGGCTTTCAGCGCCGCCGGCCGGCAGGGGGAAGCAATCCACCTGCCCCGCCAGGATGGCCTGCATCGCCGGCGCCTGACCAGTGAAGGGGACGTGCAACATGCGCACACCCTGCTGCGCCAGGATGCGTTCCATCGCCAGATGTGGCGTGCTGGCGACGCCCCAGCTGGCATAGGTGACTGCGTCGGGGCTGGGGCGCGCCGCGTCCATCAACTGTGGGAATGTGCGGATGTTGGGGCGGCTGGGACCAACGACGAGCGCGAAGGGGAAACGGCCGATCAGGCTGATGGGCGCGAAGTCACGGTCCGGGTCATATTGCAGGTTGCGGTAGGCGAAGGGGTTGATGGCCTGGGTGTCGACGATGCCCATCCATAGGGTGTGCCCGTCGGGCGCGGCGCGGGCCGCGGCGGCGGCGCCGACGCTGCCGCCGGCTCCGGCACGGTTTTCGATCACCACGGATTGGCCCAGCTCTGCCGTCAGTGGTTGCGACAAGGCGCGGGCGATGATGTCGTTCAGCCCGCCGGGCGGGTAGCCCGAAATGATGCGAAGGGTGCGGTCGGGAAACGCGAGCGCCGGAGCAGCGATAACCATGAGAGACGATGCGCCCAAAAGGGCACGGCGTGACTGGTTTGACATGAAAAGTCCTTCAATTTCAGACCAGCTTAGCCCTTATCGAACCTTATACGTGCCGGATAAGGATGGGAAGCACGCGCGTCTTCGTCAGGGCGCAGCCGCGGCGGCATCGTCGGCCATCGCGCGCTCCACCATGCGCTCGGCGATCTCCCGCTCCCCCAGGACCGTGAGCGTGGCGCCCAGGCGGTCGAGATGGCGCAAGCCTTCATCCGAATGGGCGCGGGCCATGATGGTCAGGTCAGGGTTGATGGCGCGAGCCTGCTCGACCACCTGGCCGGCCTCGAACGCCTCGGGGACGGTGACGAAGAGTCGGCGGGCCTGGGTCAGGCCGGCCAGGGCCAGCAATTCGGGGTCGGCGGCGTTACCGGGGATGACCTCGGCGCCGTCACGGCGGGCGGCTTCGACGGCGCCGTCATTGTCCTCGAAGACCAGGAAGGGACGGCCGGCACGGGCCAATTGGGCGCCAATCAGCGAGCCGACGCGGCCGTAGCCCACCACCACGTCGTGGTCGATCATGCTGGTGGGGAGGGGCGTGGGAGCGGTCGGCGCGGCGGCGGGCGCCGGGGCGGGCGCGGGGGCAGCATGGGGCGGCGGGGCGCGGGGCGCGGTAAACCCGGGCAGGCGCGCGGTGCGTCGCTCCACCCGCTGGAACAGGAGCGGGTTGAGGATGATCGAGATGATCGACCCTGCCAGCACCAGATCCTGGCCTTCCTGCGGCAGCATGTTCAGGGCGAGGCCCAGGGCAACCAGGATGAAGGAGAACTCGCCGATCTGGGCCAGGCTGGCCGAGACGGTGAGTGCGGTGCCGTGCGGGTGGCCAAAGGCGCGGACGATCAAATAGGCCGCCACCGATTTGCCGACGACGATGATCAGCACGGTGGCCAGCACGTGCAGCGGGTGCTCCCACAGCACAGCCGGATTGAACAACATGCCGACGGAGACAAAGAACAGCACCGCGAAGGCGTCGCGCAACGGCAGCGCCTCCTCGGCGGCACGCTGGCTGAGCGTGCTTTCGCCCAGCACCATGCCGGCGAAGAAGGCGCCCAGCGCGAAGGAGGCATCGAACAGCTTGGCGGCGGCGAAGGCCACGCCCAGCGCGATGGCGTAGACCGCCAGGCGAAACAGCTCGCGCGAGCCGGTGTGGGCTGTGTAATGCATCATCCAGGGGATGACGCGCCGGCCGCCCACCAGCATGAGCGCGATGAAGGCGGCGACCTTGGCGAGCGTGATGGCCACCGTCAGGCCGATCTGGCTGGCCGAAGCACCGCCGGCGCTGGTGGCGGCGGCCATGGCGGGCAGCAGCACCAGGGCGATGATCATCACCAAGTCCTCCACCACCAGCCAGCCGACGGCGATGCGGCCGCGATCGGTGTCCAGGATGCGGCGCTCCTGCAGGGCGCGGACGAGGACGACGGTGCTGGCGACGGAGAGGGAGAGGCCGAAGACGAGCCCCGCGGTCCAGCCCCAGCCCAGCGCCAGGGCCAGTACGCCGCCCAGGATGGTGGCCACTGCGATCTGGCCGATGGCGCCGGGGATGGCGATGGCGGCGACGGAGACTAGGTCTTTCAGCGAGAAATGCAGGCCGACGCCGAACATCAGGAGGATGACGCCGATCTCGGCCAGCTCCTGCGCCAGGGCCTGGTCGGCGACGAAGCCGGGGGTGAAGGGGCCGACGACGATGCCGGCGACGAGATAGCCGACGAGGGGCTGGATGCGGACGCGGTGCGCCAGCAGGCCGAAGATGTAGGCAAGGACGAGGCCCAGGGCGACGGTGGCGATGAGGGGGGTTTGGTGGTCGGGCATGGATAAGGGGTAGCAGCAATGCCAAGAATCTGCTGCCCTACGCCACCAATGCTCTACCGCCAAAGTTAGCCGGTGAGCTTCAAAAAGCTTTCCAGGAGCCGCGTTCAGTTTGCCCGACCACGACAGGGCCATCTGCCCGCATCAAACCAAAGCAGGAACTCATGATCACAGATGGTATGTTACATCCAGCAATCGGCGCGATGCCCGCTAGGTTCGACTCGCATCAGGTCATTCGGGAAGTCGCTTGTCGCAATCAGCTCGCGTATATCGAAGAACTTTCACAACACCGCGCCACATCTTCGCCGTTCAAAACAGTCCATACCCGGCTAGGTAAACAAATCAAAATCCTCTGCACTTCGCTCGGCCACACCGGAAGCGCTCACCGCTCACCCGACCTTTTCGGTCAACAGAGCCGCTGCGTAATCTATACAATGGGCGCTGGAGGCGGATAGAGGAGCGCCACATATGCGACGCTCCACAAAGGCCTGATTACCCCGCCGCCTCCGGCGTCTTCTCCGCCTCGCCATCGCCGTCGCCATCGCTCTCCGGCTTCGGCAACGCGACCGCGCTCGCCTCGAAGAACTCAAACGTCAGCCTACCCTCGGCAAATCCCACCTTGACCGAGCCGCCCTTGGCCAGCTTGCCGAACAGCAGCTCCTCCGCCAGCGGCTTCTTCACATGCTCCTGGATCACCCGCGCCAGTGGCCGTGCGCCGTAGAGAGGGTCATACCCCCGCTCGCTCAGCCACTCCTTGGCCGCGCTCGACAGCTCGATGGTCACGTTTCGGTCCGCCAGCTGAGCCTCCAGCTGCATCACGAACTTCTCCACCACCTGGGCCACGATCTCCGGGCTCAGCCCCGCGAACGGGATTACCGCATCAAGCCGGTTGCGGAACTCGGGGGTGAACATGCGCTTGATCGCATCCTCATCCTCGCCCTCCCGCGCGCCCCGGCCGAAGCCGATACTGTTCTTCGCCATGTCAGAAGCGCCGGCGTTCGTCGTCATGATCAGGATGACGTTGCGGAAATCGACCGTCTTGCCGTTGTGATCGGTCAGCTTCCCGTGGTCCATCACCTGCAGCAGGATGGCGAACAGGTCGGGGTGCGCCTTCTCGATCTCGTCCAGCAGCAGCACGCAATGCGGGTGCTGGTCGATACCATCGGTCAGCAGGCCGCCCTGGTCGAAGCCGACATAGCCAGGCGGCGCGCCGATCAGCCGCGACACACTGTGCCGCTCCATGTACTCGCTCATGTCGAAGCGCAGCAGCTCGATACCCAGCACTTTCGAAAGCTGCTTCGCCACCTCGGTCTTGCCCACGCCGGTCGGGCCCGAAAACAGGTAGTTGCCGATGGGCTTCTCCGGCTCCCGCAGCCCGGCCCGCGCCAGCTTGATGGCGGCGGACAGCGCCTCGATGGCGAAATCCTGCCCGAACACCATCGACTTCAAATCGCGCTGCAGGTTGCGCAGCGTCTCCTTGTCGTCGCTCGACACGCTCTTGGCCGGAATGCGGGCGATCTTGGCGACCACATCCTCCACATCCTTCAGCGTGACGGTCTTCCTGCGCTTATGCTCCGGAAGCAACATGCGCGAGGCACCCGCCTCGTCGATCACGTCGATCGCCTTGTCCGGCAGCTTCCGGTCATGGATATACTTGGCCGAAAGTTCGACCGCGGCGCGAATGGCCTCGGGCGTGTAGCGCACCTTGTGGTGCTTCTCGTAATTCGCTTTCAGCCCCTGCAGGATCTTCACCGTATCCTCGACGGTGGGCTCGTTCACATCGATCTTCTGGAAGCGCCGCACCAGCGCGCGGTCCTTCTCGAAATGCTGGCGGTATTCCTTGTAGGTCGTGCTGCCGATGCAGCGCATCGTGCCCTGCGCCAGCGCCGGCTTGAGCAGGTTGGACGCGTCCATCGCCCCGCCCGAGGTGGCGCCCGCGCCGATCACCGTGTGGATCTCATCGATGAACAGGATGGCGCCGGGATACGCTTCCAGCTCGGACACCACCGCCTTCAACCGCTCCTCGAAGTCACCGCGATAGCGAGTGCCAGCCAGCAGCGAACCCATGTCGAGCGAGAAGATGGTGCACTTCACCAGCACCTCGGGCACGTCGCCCTCGATGATGCGCTTGGCCAGGCCCTCGGCGATGGCGGTCTTACCCACGCCAGGCTCGCCCACATACAGCGGATTGTTCTTGGTCCGGCGGCACAGGATCTGGATCGTACGCTCGATCTCGTGGTCGCGCCCGATCAGCGGGTCGATCTTGCCGGCCTGCGCCTTTTTGTTGAGGTTGACGCAGTAGGTGCTCAGCGCGTCCTGGTTGTTCTTGCCGCCGCGGGGCTTCTCCTCCTTCTCCGGCGTCTCGCCGTCATTGGATTCGGCCTTGGCGGTCGGCTGCCCCTGCACAGGGCGCGACGCGCTGCGGCCCGGGGCCTTGGCGATGCCGTGGCTGATGAAGTTCACCGCATCCAGCCGCGTCATGTCCTGCAGTTGCAGAAAATATACGGCGTGCGATTCCCGCTCGCTGAACAGGGCGACCAGCACATTCGCGCCGGTTACCTCGTCACGGCCCGAGCTCTGCACGTGGATGGCTGCCCGCTGCACCACGCGCTGGAAACCTGCGGTCGGCTTGGGGTCCCCCGCCCGTTCGGTCACCAAACCGGCCAGGTCCTTGTCCAGGAACTCGGTCAGGTCGCGCTTCAACTTGTCCACATCCACGCCGCACGCGCGCAGCACGGTGGTGGCGTCGCCATCCTCGCCCAGCGCCAGCAGCAGGTGCTCCAGGGTCGCGTATTCGTGCCGGCGATCATTGGCCAGTGCCAGTGCGCGGTGAAGCGTCTGTTCAAGATTTCGTGACAACATCAGCAACGCTCCTTGGTCTGATAACGTAACAAGTGGGGGCACGTCGGCCGCACGTCACGATCTTGACAAGCAATGCGCCACATTACTCTTTTTCAATGGTACATTGCAGCGGGTGCTGGTTCTGCCGTGCCAGGTCCATGACCTGCGTGACCTTGGTCTCCGCCACCTCATAGGTGAACACCCCGCACACACCCACGCCACGCCTGTGCACATGCATCATGATTCGCGACGCGTCGTCACGATTTTTCTGGAAGAAGCGTTCCAGGACATGCACCACGAACTCCATGGGCGTGTAGTCGTCGTTCAGCATCAGCACCTTGTACATCGCTGGCTTCTTCGTCTTCGGCCGCGGCTTGGTGACGACGGTCGTGCCGGGCGCATTTCCGCCGCGGTCCGTGCCGTTTTCCTTGTCATCGCTCATCCGCAACAGCCCAACCATCTTGCAGTCCTGCTCCAACATTTCACGCGCCTAGCGTTCGTGAACACCACAATATCGGGTGCGCCGGCCCCAACGGAAGGGCCTTGCACAGTGCCGCTGAAGATTGAAGCAAAAGAAAAGGGCCGGCCGCGGCTCTTCCCGCATAGGAAGGCCACGACCAGCCCGTTTCGGGGCAGCGGTGGATCAGGCCGCCAGCGGGCGCCTGAACTTCTCGGATGCCACGGTGGCGCGTGCCGTCAGCGGTGCGAAGGCGGCTTCTGTCAGTTTCGTCATCTGCTCACGCAGGGTGTTGGCGTCGGCCAGGCTCTTCTCGAAGGCGGTGCAGGCCAGGCTGGACTGCAGGTCGGTCAGTTCCTTCAATGACTTCGCAGCGGTCAGCGCCTTCGCGCCGTCGATGGCATGCTGTGACAAGCTCTGCACGTTGGCGATCGCCTGACGCGCGATGTCCTGCATGCCGCTGAAATACAACTGGGCCGCGCTGGTCATTGCCTCGACGTTGCCGCGGCTGAACTCGGCGGCGTCCTCGGCGGCACGAGCCAGCTTGGCTCCGGCGTCCTGCGCCTGGGCCACACCGCTCTCCAGCGCGACGCGCGCCTTGGCACTGCCTGCCTGAAGCATTTTCTGGGCCTGGGCGCCATGCGTCGCTGCGGCATCAGCCACCAGCTTGGTGACATCGGCGGGGGTGGAAAGATTGGTGACGCTGTTCATGGGTTCTGACTCTGATCATGGGCCGGAGAAGTCCGGCCTGGTTCGGTCGCCGGCCCACCACAGCTTTTGCTGCACTGCACCATGGCCATTTAATAGACATGCGCAGGCAAGTTTGCAAGCCAAAATGCTGCAGCGCACAAATTTCGTGGTGCTGCTCACACGGCCTGCGAAAAAACTGCACCAGACCCTTGGAACTCCGCGCCCCGGCCCCGGTAATGCTGGACAGAAAGGCACGGGCCGGGCTACCAACCGGCCGACGGTGGCTCCGGGGGGTGCGTGCCGGAAGCGCGCTTGGGGGCTGGCATGATATATCGGGCTATCGTTTGGGCCATTACTTGCGCCACGCTGGCCTGCGCCAGCCCGGCCAGGGCCAACATCACGGATCGGCCGAACTATGCCGCCATAATTCTCGACGCGCGCGGCCAGGTGCTGCACGCAGCGGCGGCGGATGAGCCACGGTTTCCGGCCAGCCTGACCAAGATGATGACGCTGTATATGCTGTTCGAGGCGATGCGCGACGGCCGGGTCCAGCCCGGCAGCCGTATTGCCATGAGCGCCGAGGCGGCCTCGCGTCCACCATCGAAACTGGGCCTGCCGGCGGGCTACTCGCTCGACCTCGAGGACGCCATCCTGGCCGTCGTTACCCGCTCCGCCAACGACGTCGCCACCGCGATAGCCGAACACCTCGGCGGCAGCGAGGAGCGCTTCGCGCAGATGATGACGCAGCGCGCCCGCAGCCTGGGCATGACCCGCAGCACCTTCCGCAATGCGTCCGGCCTGCCAGACACCGAGCAGTCCACCACCGCGCGTGACATGGCCTTGCTGGGCAGCCGGCTGCAGACCGATTTTCCGCGGCAATATGCCTATTTCAGCACCACGAATTTCCGCTGGAACAATCGGCAGATCCACAACCACAATCACATGCTGAGCGCCTATGACGGCGCCGACGGCATCAAGACGGGCTACACCCGCTGGAGCGGCTTCAACATCGTGACCTCAGCCCGCCGTGACGGCGTGCGGCTGATCGGCGCGGTGCTGGGCGGCGGCAGCTGGGTGGAGCGCGACCGCCACATGGCGGAACTTCTGGACGACGCGTTCCAGCGTTCTGGTGTCCCCCGCCGCGCCAATAGCTATGACGTGGCGCAGACCAACCGCGGCGCGCTGCGTGAGGCCGAGCCGGAAGCGTCGCCGCTGCGCCTGGCAGGCCGGCTGGTGCCCGGGCCGCGGATGGGTGCCCGCACGCCGCCGCCTGGCCGCCCTGCGGCTCAGGTCCTGGCCGTGCGCACCCTTCGCCCAGGGCTGAGCCTGGCTACGGTGCCCGGCCGGACGTTGGGGCACCTGCCGCTGCAGCGCGGCGCTGAAGGCCGGCCGCTCCGCGCAGCGGCACCGCCTGGCCGCGCCGCAGTTGCTCGCGGCACACCCGCACCGCGCGCCGCCACAGCGCAGTCGCCACGCCTGGCCCCGGTCATCGCCCGGCCGCGCCAGGTGGAGATGCGGCCCGCCCTGCGGTCAGCCAGTCCAGCGCGGCCAGTCACCCGGACCTGCCCGGGAGCGGCCCCGCGCCGCCCGGACATCGGCTGGGGCCCGGCGCTACGCCATCGCCCCACGTGCCGCTACCGGCCAAAGGCATTCCACACGGTCGCCGCGCACGCCCACATACCAGTCGTAGCGATCCACCGTCGGGTCGCAATGGCCGGGCACCAGCCGCAGCTTGTCGCCACAACCCGGCCGGGCGCCTTCGCGCACCATGATCTTGCCGTGCTCATCGGAGGCACCGACGTATTCCAGCCCGGGCATGCCGTGCACCAGCGGGTAACCGCTGTCGGTCGGCACCGCCTTGTGGCCGGCATCGACCACCGCCACGCCGGGCACCGCCGTGCTCATCACCGTGGCCAACACGAAGAGCGACTGCCGGAAGGCCGGCGCGTCCTGGTTGCGGGCATAATCCGCGTCCATGAATGCGTAGGAGCCAGCCTGGATCTCGGTGTAGACGCCACTCGCCGCTTCCTGCGCGAAGGTGCCGGTGCCGGCGCCGCCCACGATCGGGCAGTCCAATCCCTGCTGACGCAGCTGCTCCACCGTCCGCCGCGAATCCTCGATGGCAGCGCCAATAGCCGCCGCCCGCGCCTCCGGGCTGCGGATATGCTGGGCGCTGCCCTGATAGGCCTGGATGCCGCCGAAAATCAGATGCGGGCTGGCTGCGATGCGCAGCGCCAGCGCCACCGCATCCGGCCCCGGCCGCACGCCGCAACGGCCGCCGCCGACATCGATCTCGACCAGCACGGTCAGCCGCCGCCCCGCCGCCTCGGCCGCCGCCGCCGCCGCATCGACCTGGGCCGCGTCGTCCACGCACAGGCCGACCCGCGCTATGGTCGCCAACGCCGCCAGCCGGGCCAGCTTCCGCGGCCCCACCACCTCGTTGGTAATCAGCACATCGGGGATGCCGCCCCAGGCCAGCGCCTCCGCCTCGGCCACCTTCTGCACACACTGGCCGATGGCGCCGCGGGCCATCTGCAGCCGCGCGATCACCGGCGATTTATGCGTCTTGGTGTGCGCCCGCAGCTTCGCCGCGGTGGGCGCCAGCGTCGCCGCCATCAGGTCCAGATTTGCTTCGAACGCGTCCAGGTCGAGCAGCAGCGCGGGCGTATCAACCTCGGTGACGTGCATGCCGGGTTCGGCGGGGGGTGGCTGCATGGTGATTCTCCGTGATGGGGTCCTATCTTGCTGCCATGCTGCCCACCAATCCAGACGTGCTCATCATTGGCGCCGGCGCAGCCGGCATCAGCGCCGCGCGGGAATGCGGGGCGCGGGGCCTGGGCTGCGTTGTGCTGGAGGCGGGGCCGCGCATCGGCGGCCGCTGCCACACGACGCACGCGCTGGGCGCGCCGCTCGACCTTGGCGCCACCTGGCTGCACGCCGCCGACCGCAACCCGCTGACCGCCTTCGCCACCGACACCATTGACCATGACACGGTGCGCGAGCGGCATCTCTGGATGGGCCACCGCTGGGCGCAGGAGCCGGAACTGGCGGCGCTCGAAGCGGCAGAGCAGGCTTTCCACGATGCGCTGGACGCCGCGGCCGCGGGGCCCGACCGCGCGGTGGCCAGCGTCATCCCGCATGACGGCCCCTGGGATGCCACGGTCGCATATTGGGAAGGCGCCCAGATCCAGGCGCGCGAGGTGACCGAATTGTCGCTGTACGATCAAGTGGCGAATGGTCTTGAAGGGCCCAACCTGCTGCCCCGCCAGGGGATCGGAACGTTGCTGCTGGGGCTGGCGGCGGGGCTGCCGATCCGCCTGGGCGCCGCGGTCGACCGGCTGGACTGGTCCGGCCCCGGCGTGGTGGCGCATGGCGCGTTTGGACGGCTGGAGGCGCCGGTCGCCATCGTCACCGTCTCCACCGGCGTGCTGGCGGCGGGCGGCATCGGCTTCACGCCGGCGCTGCCGGCCAGCCACCAGCAGGCGATCCACGACCTGCCGATGGGCCTGCTGACCAAGATCGGGTTCAGCGCGACGGACCGCCTGGGCATCCCACCATTCCACGGCGTGCGCCGGCGGGTCACGGCCGACCACCCACGGCCGATGAGCTGGGTGCTGTGGCCGTTCGATCAGGACATGCTGTTCGGCTTCATGGGCGGCGCCATGGCGTGGGAGCTTGCGGCGGCCGGGGGTGCGGCGTGCGAGGCGGCGGCGCGGGGGGAATTCGCATCGATCTTCGGCTCCGGCCGGCTGGGGCGCGCGGTGGTGAGCGACTGGGGCGAGAATCCGCTCTTTCGCGGCGCCTACAGTCAGGCCCGCCCGGGTGGGGCGGGGGCGCGGGCAGCGTTGGCCGAACCGCTGGGCCCGCTCCGTTTCGCGGGCGAGGCGACGCATCAGGGCCTGGCCGGCACGGCGGGCGGGGCCTGGCTGGAAGGGGCGCGGGCAGTGCGGTCCGTGGCGGGCTCGTAGCCAGGCGGGCAGGCCAGGGCCGGGAAGCCAGGGCCCGGAAGCCAGAGCCGGGAAGCCAGAGCCGGGAAGCCAGAGCCGAGAAGCCAGAGCCGAGAAGCCAGAGCCGAGAAGCCAGGGCCGAGAAGCCAGGGCCGAGAAGCCAGCGCCGTAAAGGCAGGCGCCCGGCAGCCCACGGCCCGGCTGCCCACGGCCCGGCGCCCGGCGCCGCCAGCCCAGCTCGCGCTTTACTCCACCGCCATCCGCAATTCGCGCACCAACGGCCGCATCGCCGCCACTTGGTCATGCACCTGACGGCCAAATTCAGCCGGCGTGTTGCCGCCGGGCTCGGCGCCCAGCTCGACGATCCGCGTGGCCACCGCGGGGTGGCGGGCGGCGGCGGCAAGTTCGGCATGCAGGCGGGCCAGCGTGGCTTCGGGCGTGCGGGCCGGCGCGAAGAAACCGTTCCAGCCCAGCATTTCAAGGTTGGGGAAACCCTGCTCGCGCACTGTCCCCACCCCGGGCAACGCGCCAGCCCGGGCGGCGGCCAGGGTGGCTATGGGGCGCAACGTGCCGCCGCGAATATGCCCGAGCGACGAGGAGAGCTGGTCGCCGCCGAAGGCGATGCGGCCGGCCAGCATTTCCTGCACCAGCGGCGCCGCGCCGCGGAAGGGAATGTGCTCCAGGCCGATGCCGGCGTCGCGCTTCAGGACCTCCGTCATCAGGTTCATGGTACTGCCCGGGCCGGTGCTGCCATAGAAAGCGGGCGGCGTCTGGCTGCGGGCCCAGGCGACGAATTCGGCCAG
>JACMRO010000142.1 GCA_014376425.1 Rubritepida sp. | reverse complement strand
CGCGGCCAGTCGGCGGCCGCCATCCGCACTGACGTGCTCTACACCATGCTGTCGCGGCCGGGCATTCTGCCGTTGCTGGGGTTCGTGGTCTTCGCAGCGGGGCAAACGCGCATCGAGGCCTGGCGGACCGACACCGGCTGGGTGCCGCCCACCATCGAAAGCTTCTTGCCTTGGCTGCGCGAGGCGCCGCTGGTGTCGCTCGCGTTCTACCTCGTGGTGATCGACTTCTTCGAGTACTGGCGCCACCGCTTCCAGCATGAATGGCGCTGGTGGTGGTCACTGCATTCGCTACACCACGCGCAAGCGCACATGACCTTCTGGACCGACGACCGCAACCATGTGCTGGACGACGTGATCGCCGCCGCCTGGGTGGCCGGGCTGGCGGTGCTGATCGGCGTTCCGCCAGGCCAGTTCCCCATCATCCTGATGGTGCTGCGGCTGGCGGAAAGCCTCAGCCATGCCAATGCCCGCATCAGTTTCGGCCGGTTCGGTGAGCGGCTTCTGGTTAGCCCGCGCTTCCACCGGCTGCATCACGGCGTGCTCAGCGTGGGTGCGACGGGGCGGAACTACGCCGTGCTGCTGCCGGTATGGGACTGGATTTTCGGCACGGCGGATTTCCGGCGTGGTGAGTACCCGGCGACGGGCGACCCGCAGGCCCCGGATGCCTATGTGCGGGGCAGCTGGCTGCGCCAGCAATGGGCGGGGCTTGGGCAAGTGGCGCGGGCGGTAATCCGGCGCTAGCAACTGGTCAGACCAGCTTCCGTCCCGGCTGCCGCACCCGCGTGGGCGGCTTGCGGCACGGGCTGGGGATGATGGCGGCCTTGTCGGCAGCCGCCATCATCCATCTCTACGACTGGTAGACCGCGATGATGTCGGCCAGCAGCTTCAGCGCATCCGGCTTCGACCGCTGGAATGCGTTGCGCCCCACGATCGAGCCGTTGCCGCCGCCGGCATGGATGGCCCGCACCTCCTCCAGCAACGCATCCGCCGTCCGCTGCTCGCCGCCTGAGAACACCACCAGGCGCCGGCCGCCGAAGCAGGCGCGCACGATGTGCGCGAAGCGCGCCGCGGCGTTATCCTCGACCGGGCTGGCCGCGTAGACCTTTTTCGCGGCTTCCAGGCTGATGTC
Organism: Rubritepida sp.; assembly: GCA_014376425.1. Classification (GTDB taxonomy): domain Bacteria; phylum Pseudomonadota; class Alphaproteobacteria; order Acetobacterales; family Acetobacteraceae; genus Rhodovarius. The sequence goes on along the minus strand of JACMRO010000142.1, from coordinate 3,219 downwards.
GCGCGTCGCCGGCTTCACCTTGATGATGTGCGCGCCCAGCAGTGCCGCCATGTGCGCGGCGTAGGCTGCGATATCGATCGAGGTCTCGCCGACCTTGTCCAGCATCGGGCCGCGCGGATAGCTCCACACGACGACAGCGAGGCCCACGCTCTTGGCCTCCTCGGCCATTTCGCGCAGTTCCTCCATCATCTCGAACTGGTATTCGCTGCCGGGGTAGATGGTGAAGCCGATTGCCGAGCAGCCCAGCCGCAGCGCATCGCCCACCGACCCGGTGATCGCCTGGTCCTTGGTGGTGGACAGGCTGTTGGAGCTGTTGACCTTCAGGATGGTGGGGATGCAGCCGGCGAAGGTGGCGGCCCCGGCCTCGATCGGCCCCAGCGGCGCGGCATAGGCGTTCAGTCCGGCGTCGATCGCCAGCTGGAAAAGGTAATGTGGGTTGTAGGCATCGGGGTTGGCCGAGAAGCTGCGCGCCGGCCCATGCTCGAAGCCCTGGTCGACCGGCAGGATGACCATGCGGCCGGTGCCGCCCAGCTTCCCCGCCATCAGGATGCGGGCGAGGTTGGTCTTGGTGCCGGGGTTGTCGCTCTCATACCAGGAGAGGATTTCGCGGACCTTGGGGGTAAGCATCATGACGCCAGGTTTCCCTTGAAGATGGCGGCGATTTAGCCTTACGCCGGTGCAATCACAACCCAATGGGTCGTTGCATGCACTGCCGGCCGGTCGTGGCCCTCGGCGAATATCAGGATATCGCCGTACAGCATCCGCTTGCCCGCCTTGACGATCCGCGCCTCGGCGATCAGCGGCCCTGGCCCGGCGGCCGAGAGGAAGTTCACATTCATGCTGGAGGTGACGGAGTTGTCACGGCCCTGGTTGGTCGACAGCAAGGCCGCCCACATCGCCACATCGGCCAGCCCCATCAGCGCGGGGCCGGAGACGGTGTTGCCCGGCCGCAGCAGTTCCACGCGATACGGCAGGCGCAGCCGGGCGGTGCCGTCCCGCGCCTCCAGCACCTCGATCCCCCAGGCTGCGGCCAGCGGCACGCCGGCCTCGATCGTTGCCTGCAGCTCATGCACCGGCCACGACCCTTCCCACGCAGGGGTTGGCGCCCATCCAGTAGCAGAGATCGGCCGGGCGATTGATGGCGAACAGGGCCAGGTCGGCCCGCATGCCGGGCGCGAGCACGCCGCGGTCGGCCAGCCCCAGCGCTGCGGCGGCGTGCCGCGTCACCCCCAGCAAGGCCTCGGGCACGGTCAGGCGAAACAGGCTGCAGCCCAGATTGAGCATCAGCAGCAGCGAGCGGGCGGGGGAGGAGCCGGGGTTCATGTCGGTCGACAGCGCCATGCGGGTGCCGTGCCGGCGCATCGCATCCACATCGGGGTGCGCCGTCTCCCGCAGGGTCAGGGCCGCGCCGGGCAGCAGCACGGCCACGGTGCCGGCGGCGGCCATCGCCGCTATGCCGGCCTCATTCGCGCGTTCCAGATGGTCCCCGCTCATGGCGCCATGCGCCGCGGCCAGGGCGGGGCCGCCCTGGTCGGTCAGCTGGTCGGCATGCAGCTTGACGGGAAGCCCGGCGGCGCGGGCGGCGTCGAACACCCAGCCGGTTTCCTCGTTGGTGAAGGCGATGGCGTCGGCGAATGCGTCGACCGCATCGGCCAGGCCCACCGCCTGCGGCACGATGTCCCGCGCCACGTGGCGGGCATATTCAGCGCGGCGGCCGGCATATTCGTCCGGCGTGGCGTGGGCGGCCAGCAGGGTGGTGCGCACCGTCACCCGGCGCGCCTCGCCCAGCGCGCGGGCGACGCGCAGTTGCTTGAACTCATTCTCCAGGTCGAGGCCGTAACCGGACTTGATCTCGATTGTGGTCACGCCCTCGGCCAGCAGCCCGTCCAGCCGGGGCAGGGCGGCTTGCCGCAGTTCCGCCTCATCCGCGGCCCGGGTGGCGCGAACCGTCGAGAGTATGCCGCCGCCCGCGCGGGCGATCTCCGCATAGCCAGCGCCGCCCAGCCGCTGCTCGAATTCCGCCGCCCTGTCGCCGCCGAACACCAGATGCGTGTGGCAGTCGATCAGCCCGGGCAGCAGCCAGGCGCCGGCGCAATCATGCGTGCGCGTGGCGCCGGCGGGCAGTGCGGCGCGCGGCCCGACCCAGGCGATACGGCCGCCGGTCACCGCCACGGCGGCGTCCTCGACCACGCCCAGCGCGGCGTCGGCCATCGTCGCGGCGTGGCAGTTCAGCCAGACGGCGTCGAACATCTCAGAGCCCACCCGCCAACGTGGCGAAGCGCCCGGCCCGCACCAGTGCACAGACCGCGGCGATATCGGGCGCCATCAGCCGGTCGCGGTCCCAGAAGGCAGCCACGCCGCGAACCAGGTCATGCGCGGCCTCCAGCGGCGCGGAACTGCGCAGGGGCCGATGGAACTCCACTGCCTGCGCCCCGGCCAGCAATTCTATCGCCAGCATGTCGGCCAGGTTGCGGTACATCGGCCGCAGCCGCAGCGCCGCCCCCGTGGCCATGCTGACATGATCCTCCTGATTGGCGGAGGTCGGCAGGCTGTCGGTCACGCGGGGGTTGGCGAGGTGCCGGTTCTCGGCGGCCAGCGCGGCCGCGGTCACCTGGGCGATCATGAAGCCGGAGTTGATCCCGCCGTCGCGCACCAGGAAGGCAGGCAGGCCGGACAGCGCAGGGTCGATCAGCAGGGCGAGGCGCCGTTCGGAAATCGCGCCGGTCTCGGCCAGTGCCAGCGCCATGTGGTCGGCCGCGAAGCCCACCGGCTCGGCGTGGAAATTGCCACCTGAGAGGATCTCGCCGTCCAGCACCAGCGGGTTGTCCGTCACCGCATTGGCCTCGCGCGCCAGGATCGCCTCTGCATGGTCCAGCGCGTCCAGGCAGGCGCCCAGCACCTGCGGCGTGCAGCGCACGGAATAGGGGTCCTGCACCCGCGGATCGTCGACCCGGTGGCCCTCCCGGATGAGGCTGCCGACCATGAGCGCACGCAGGGCCGCGGCGACGCGGTTCTGCCCGGGCTGGCCGCGCAGCGCGTGGATACGCGCGTCGAACGGCGTGTCCGAACCGCGCAGCCCCTCGGTGGAAAGTGCCGCCGCCACCAGTGCCGTGCTGAACAGCCGCCGCGCCCGGAACAGCGCATCCAGCGCGATGGCGGTGGAGACCTGCGTCCCATTCAGCAGCGCCAGCCCCTCCTTGGGCCCCAGAATCAGCGGCG
>JACMRO010000141.1 GCA_014376425.1 Rubritepida sp. | reverse complement strand
CCCCGTGGGCGCCGCCGCCCAACCCGGCCCCGCGGGCGCTACCGCCCGACCCAACCCCGCGGGCGCCACCGCCCGACGCCGCCCGGCCACCCCGCCCGCCGCCACGCCGCCCGTCACCGCCGCAGCCCCGGCGGCGGAGCCGGCGCCGCCCGAGCCGACCCAAGGCACGGCCACCGGCCTGCCGCTGCCGCGCTTCGTGCCGCTTCGCTCGGACCGGGTGAACCTGCGCGTCGGGCCCGATGTGCGTTTCCCCGTCGAGTGGCGCTACGAGCGGCGCGACCTGCCGGTGCAGATCATTCGCGAACACGAGCAGTGGCGCCGGATCCGCGACGTGGACGGCACCGAGGGCTGGGTGCACCAATCCAACCTCACGCCCAACCGCCGCACCTACCTGATCCGCGGCAACCCCACGGGCGAGGTGCAGCTGCGCCGCCGGCCGGAGACCGACGCGCCCGCCGTGGCCCGCCTGCGCCCTGGCGTCATCGGCCGGCTGCGCGCCTGCGAACCGGCCAGCGAATGGTGCGAGGTCCAGGCTGGCGACACCCGGGGCTTCGTGCAGCGCGGCGCCATCTTCGGCGTGCTGCCGGGCGAGAAGGTTGAGTGAGCGCCCGCCGCAGGTCAGCCCGGCGCGCGACAGCCAGGCCCGGTCAGCGCCCTGCGAACAACCCGTTCAGCTCCGCAGCATAGCCGGTCAGCACGCGCGGCCGGTGCGGCCGGGCCGGGACCAGGCCTACCAGCGCCGCGGCCATGCGAACCGCCGCGGCCACGCCGTCGACCAGCGGCGTGGCCGTGTGCGGCTGCAAACTGTCAGCGATGCCGGCCAGCGGTCCGCCGGCCAGAATGACGGTGTCCGCGCCATCCAGCCTGGCGGCCTGGTCGACAAGGTCCAGCAACAGGTCGCGCCGCTCCTCCGCCACCCTTCCCGGGTCGCCCGAGAATGCCGGCCCCATGCGAAAGCCGGTGCAGCGACCGCGCAGCCCGTGATGGTCCAGGCAATCCTCGAACATTGGCTGCAAAGCGGCGGTGAAACTCACCACGCCGAAGCGCCGGCCCAGCATGGCGGCGGCGTGGAAGGCGGCCTCGCTGATGCCCAGCACCGGCACATCCAGCAGTTCCTTGGCCGCGTCCAACCCCGGGTCGCCGAAGCAGGCGATGACCGCGGCGTCGTATGCGCCGCGATGCGCGGCCAGCGCGGCCAGCGTGGCGGGGCCGGCCACCAGCCAGTCTGCCCGGGTCACGATCAGCGGCAGGCCGAAAGGCGCGCTGACGGTGTGGGTGGCCGCGCCCGGCGGGCAGGCGGCGGCGGCGGCGGCGGCGATGCGCGCCGTCACGCTGTCCGTCGTGTTGCTGTTGACGACGAGGATGCGGGTCATGGATGGACCCTCCGAGGGTGGCGGCGGCTGCGGACCGGCGCGGGATTGTGCGGACCGGCCCGAACGGCCGTGCCGCCCATGCCGGCGGCAAGTCCAGGCTGCCTGACCCGGCAGCCGGGGGAAAGACCCGTGAGGGTGGGGGAAAGACCTGGCGGGGCGGGGGAAAGACCCGCCGAGGCGGCCGCGGCGCCGGCCGTCGCACAGCTTCGCAGCGAACGCTTGTTGCCCACGGCGTGGGGAGCGTAGCTTGCGCGCCATGGCTCCCGAGGCGCCCCTTCCCCTGACCCCGACCGCGCTGCCGCCGCTGCCCCCCGGGGCGCGGCGCGTTGCCTGGTCCGGCCGCATCGGCGTGCGCACCTTTGCCATCATCGTGCTGATGCTGGCGGCGCTGGCGGCGCTGGCCTTCAACGGGCTGCAGGTGCTGGCACGGCAGAACACCATCATCGAGGAGCTGGGCGTGCGCGACCGGGTCGCGATCGACGCTGAGCATGCGTTGAGCACGCCTGTCGCGGATTTTTCCGCGGCGTTTTCCGCCGTGATGGCCGGCGCCCTGCCCTCCATCGCCACCGCGCCGCGGATGGCCGCCAACGCGGCCGAGATCCGCCGCGGCTTCGCCGCACTGGACCAGCTGCTGGGCGCGCGGCTGGACCCGGTGTTGACCAGCGGCGCGCGTGTCATGGCGCAGCGGCTGGGGCCGTTGGGCGAGAACGTGCGCGACGCCTTCGCCCGGCGCGACCGCACCGCCTACAACGCCCTGCAGGAGGAATGGCTGGACATTCTGGTGGCGCTGAACCGGGTCACCGCCTCGGTGCGCGAGCTGGTTCGCACCGACCAGCAGCCGAGCCTGGCCCGCGCCCGCCGCCTGGCCGAGGAGGGCCGCCGCACCACGCTGATCGCCGCGGGGCTGGGCGTGGTGGGGGTCGCGCTCTTCTGGCTGGTGCTGGTGCAGCTGACAGCGCGACCGCTG
>JACMRO010000140.1 GCA_014376425.1 Rubritepida sp. | reverse complement strand
TCGACGGCGCCGGCCTCGAGCAGCCTCTCGGCCAGGCGGGTGGTGATGCCGGTCCACTGCGCGCCGGGGGCGGGGGTGCGCAGCCGGGCGCGGAGCATCTGTCGGAAAGGACCGAAATGCAGCTCGTCCGGGCGCGCCGGGTCGCGGCTACGGCCGTGCACCCGGGTTTCCAACGCGGCGTAGTCGGGCGCGATGAATTGGCATGCGGTGCCGCACGCCTTGTGGTCGACCATGCGGGAAACGCCGCAATCGGTGCACAGGCCACGCGGCGCGGCGGGCCGCAGGGGCGGGGCGGAAAGGGACTGGTGCAAGGCGCTTCCTTCGGGTTGCGACCAGTCTGAAACAGAATCGGATGAGATGAAATCGTCCCGCCAGCATTCACGCGCACGCGCACACTACAGCCCAGCCGAAGCTGGGCGGATCTGGCCGCCCGGCCCGGCAATGCCTACTGTCGGCGCGGATCGTCGCCCGGGTTGATGTAGGTGATCTGCCACGGTCCCACGCTGTTCAGCTGCACGACCGTCTCCCCCTCGGCCCTGGCATAATGCGCCATGCCGGCTGGCATGGCGGTGAAGCTTCCTGCGGTCATGCGGGTCACCTCGCCCCTAGCCGGGTCTTCTCCGACCCCCAATGCGAAGGTGCCGGAGAGAACGGTGAGGATTTCGGCCCCCGTATGCCGGTGAGGCGCGATCACATAGCCATCGGGGAAGCGGAGCCGCAGCACGAATGGCCCCTCCCGGGCCGGGTCGCCGTAGAGGAGCGATGCCTCGGCACCGCGCCGGAACGATGGCGGTGCCGCCGTCCACCTGATCCCGTCGGGGGTGAAGAGCCTGTGGTCGGCGCCATGCCCTGAATGCACGGCGGTATTTGCGGGGGTCTGTGCCTCGACGGCGACAGGGCCAAACCAGCCAAATGTTGCTGCCAAGGCCAGGATCGGGATTCTTCTCATGCTTGTCTCCTGTCCTGCGATGATCCCGGCCCACGGAAAGACCTGGCGTGGTGCGGGCGGCTTGCGGTGTGCCTTTCGGTCTTGGACGATCGGCGATCAAACCTTGGCACGCGCCAATGACCGAATTCGGTAACAAGCGCGTGAGAACTGCCATGCCGGCTGAAAGGCGGTGGCGTGCGCCTGCATCGCAGTGGAGTTCGGCGGGGGGCGTTTGGCGCTGCTACGCGTTCCGGCGCAGCGACCAATAGAGCGGCGTGCGACCGGCGGCGATGGCCTTGGCCTCGTAGCGGGTTGGCGGCCAGCCGGGCGGACGCTCAGTGGCCGGTGGGGCGCCGCTGAACAAAGGGCTGGCGCCCAGCACCTCCTCCACCCAGCCCTGATAGGTCGGGTCGTCGGAGGCAATGCGCCATTCCGCCCCGGGCTTCAGCGCCGCCGCCACGGTCGGCAGCATCTCGGCATGCACGAAGCGCCGCTTGGCGTGGCGCGCCTTGGGCCAGGGGTCGGGGAACATCAGGAACAGCCGATCGAGGCTGGCCGGCGGCAGGGCGAGCAGCAGCTCGCGCGCATCCTCTGGCCAGAGCCGAAGCCGGGCAGGCGGCGGCGTGGTGGCCTCGGCGCCCTCGGGCACGAGTTCGGTCAGCAGGGAGCAGATGCCGGTTTCATAGACTTCGCTCGCGATGATGGCCGCATCGGGGTGCGCCGCCAGCAATGCCAGCGTGTGTTCGCCCCCGCCGAAGCCGACTTCGAGCCACAGCGGCCGCGCGGCGGCGAAGCCTGTGTCGGTGAAGCGCCAGGCCGGCAGCGTCTGCCCGATCAGCCGGTCCTGCCGCGGCCGCAGCTTGTGGCCGCGGCGGCGGCCGTAGAGCCGTTGCGGAACGCCTTCCGGCCAGTCGCTCATGGCGTCATCTCCATAAGAAAGGGGGCGGCACCGTCGCCGGCGCCGCCCCCGTTCCGGCCCGGCGGCTCAGCGGTTGAAGGCGCGCTTCAGCTCGGCCGCGATGTCGGTCTTTTCCCAGGTAAAGGTGCCCAGGTCATCATCCGGCGTGCGGCCGAAATGGCCGTAGCTGGAGGTCGGCACATAGATCGGCCGGTTCAGGTGCAGATGCTCGCGGATGCCGCGCGGCGAGAGGTTCATGATGTCCTGC
>JACMRO010000139.1 GCA_014376425.1 Rubritepida sp. | reverse complement strand
GGCGGTCTCCAGGGCAGGAACCGCCCACATCAGCCTCGCCAGGTCGAGATACAGGAAATCCGCGCCACTATCGCCCGCCACCGTGTTCCAGATCGTAAGCGCCGCGGGCTTGTCGCCGGCATCCGCCGCCAGCGCCGCGGCGCGCAGCCGGGTCAGCACCCGGTATCCGGGCGGGGCGTCGTTCGCCAGGCCCGCCATGCGGGTGGCGATGGCGCGGGTGTCGGCACCCTCAGCCGCCGCGTCGCGCGTCGTGGCGAGGAAGGCTTCGGCGGTGCGGCCGGCCTGGCGGGCCTCGTACCAGTTCCAGCCCTGCCAGCCGCCGACGCCCGCCAGCACAAGCAAGGCCACTGCGGCGAACAGACCGCCGAAGCGGCGCGTCAGCCGCTGCGCGCGCTCGGCCCGCAGCTCCTCATTAACCTCATCGACCAGATCGGGCACCGGCATCCTCCAGGATCGGGCGGGTATAGCGGGCGGTGGGGCAAGCGTTAAGGGCTGGCCGGGCAAAGTCGATCCATGCGCCTCCCCGCCTTGCCACTCCTGCTTCTGCTCGCCGCTTGCGATGGCCCTGGCCTGTTCGCCGCCGGCGCCGTCAACGTCGCTTCGCTGACCCTGACCGGGCGGGCGGTGCCCGACCTGGTGGTGAGCGGCGTTAGCGGACGGGACTGTTCGGTGGCCCGGCTGGACCGCGGGCAGAGCTACTGCGGCGCTTCCAACGCCGAGCCGGCCCCCGCCCCCTTCTGCACCCGCAGCCTGGGCAGCGTGGACTGCTGGACAATGCGGCCAGTCGCCATCCCGCCGCAGCGCGGCGTGGGCGACGCGCCGGTGCCGGTGGGCGGCGACATGCGGCACTGGCCCTATCTATGGTGAGGCTCAGCCCACCGCGATCTGCGTGTAGTCCTCGAACCAGCTGCGCGCCTGCACGAAGCCGCGGCAACGGGCGCTGAGCGCGCGTGGGTTGAGGTCATGCACCACCGCCAGCAGCGACGCTTCCTCGATGAGGATGTCGTGCAGCCGGCCCATGGCGTTGTTCATCGGTTCGGTGCCGAAGCTGTTGCGGACCACGCGCAGCCGCCCATCCGCCGCCGGCGAGTCGCAGTAGCCACGGTCCATGCCGCGGGGGTTGGAAAACTGGCTTTCATAGATTGACCAACCGGGTGGCGCCGGTGCCGTGAGGATGCTCGAGATCGCCGTATCGGCGTCGAACGGCGAGCCGTCATGAAAACGCACGCCTTGGCGCAATTCAATCAACCAGCGCCGGCGATTCGTCTTGTCCACTGTCCAGGCGGTGCAAGGCGCCGGCATATGATCGGCTTCGAAAGACGGTACCGCCGCGCAAGCCCTGTGCCGAATTTCAGATAGCGACGCGCACACCCAGCTCCACCACCCGGTCGGACGGGATACGAAAGAACTCGGTCGCCGGCACGCTGTTGCGCGACATGAGCCGGAACAGCCATTGCTGCCACTGCCACATCTTCGGCACGGCGGCCTGCACGATGGTCTCCCGGCCCAGGAAGTAGCTCGCCTGCATGGTTTCGAAGCGGATCGCTCCCTCGGCGTTCAGCGCCTCAAGCTCACGCGGCACGTTTGGGCTTTCCTGAAAGCCATAGCGCAGCAGCACGCGGTGCAGATTGGGCGCCAGCTCGCTCACCTCGCGACGCCGTTCCTCGCCCACTACAGGAACGTCGTCGGTCAGTACGGTCACGAACAGCACCCGTTCATGCAGCACCTTGTTATGCTTGAGGTTGTGCAGCAACGCACCGGGCAGGAAGTCTTTCTCACCGGTCATGAAGATAGCTATGCCGGGCACCCGGGTGGTACGGCTCTGCGGCAGGCGCGCGATGTAGCTGGTCAGCGGCAGGCTGTCCTGGCGGAAGCGTTGCAGCAGCAATTGCCGCCCCTGATACCAGGTCGCCATCAGCACGAAGATGAAAATACCCAAGATCAGCGGCACGTAGCCGCCCTCAGGAATCTTCAGCGCCGTAGCGACGAAAAACATCAGGTCCATCACCACCAACGGCGTGAAGACAAGCGCGACCAGCCCAATTGACCAGCCGAAGTTGCGCCGAAATACCAGCACCGCCAGAATCGAGCTGGCGATAAAGGTGCCGGTCACGGCGAAGCCGTAAGCCGCGGCCATGCTGTCGCTGTTCCTGAACTCCAGCACCAGCACCAGCACCCCGATCAGTAGGGCAAAATTGACTTGCGGCATGTAGATCTGCCCCTCCTCCGTCGCACTGGTGTGACGGACAACCAGGCGTGGCAGCAGCCCCAACTGCACGCTCTGCCGGGCGATGGAATAACAGCCCGAGATGAGAGCCTGGGATGCGATCACCGTCGCCGCGCAGGCCAGAATGACCAGCGGTACGCGGAACCATTCCGGCGCCAACAGATAGAATGGGTTTTCGATCGCGGCGGGGTCGCGCAGTAGCAGCGCGCCCTGGCCGAAATAGTTCAGTGCCAGTGCCGGCAGAACAAACACGAGCCACATGGTGCGAATGGGTTTGCGGCCGAAATGCCCCATATCGGCATACAACGCCTCAGCTCCGGTCACCGCCAGCACCACCGCGCCCATCGCGAAGAATGCAGCGAAATGGTAGTGAAGGAAAAACGTGAAGGCATAGGTTGGTGAAAGCGCCGCCAGCACGCCTGGTTCGCGGATAATCTCCAGCACGCCCAGCAGCCCGATCACCGCGAACCACAGCGCGCAGATCGGCCCGAAGAACACACCAAGCGAGTGAGTGCCCCGATACTGCACCGCGAACAGCGCCACCAGAATGAACAGCGAGATCGGCACCACCGCATGCTCGAAGACCGGGTTCACCACCTTCAGCCCCTCGACCGCGGAAAGCACTGAAATCGCAGGCGTGATAACCCCGTCGCCGAAAAACAGCGCGGCGCCGATGATGCCGATCAGCACCACCGTCCAGCGGCCGCGCGCGGTAACGCTGGTGCGCAGCGCCAGCGCCATCAGCGCCAGGATGCCGCCCTCGCCCCGATTGTCGGCGCGCATGATCACCATGACGTATTTCACTGTGACCGTGAGCATCAGCGCCCAGAACACCAGGCTCAGCACGCCCAGGATCTCCCACCGCTCGATCCCGCCATCCTGGAAATGGAGCAACGAGGCCCGGAGCGCGTAGAGCGGCGAGGTGCCGATGTCGCCATAGACGACGCCCAGCACGCCAAGCGCGGTCGCGGCAGTCAGCTTGCCGTCTGCGTCATGACCGGCGGCCCCCCCATGCCTGGCCACGGGGG
>JACMRO010000138.1 GCA_014376425.1 Rubritepida sp. | reverse complement strand
CCAAGATCGCGGCGGAATCCAACAACCGCATCCGCATCCAGATCTTCCCCTCCATGCAGCTCGGCGGTGCGCCGCCGCAGCTCTACGATCAGGCGCGCGACGGTGTGGTCGACATCGTCTGGACGCTGCCCGGCAACACCCCCGGCCGCTTCCCGCGCATCGAGGCGTTCGAGCTGCCCTTCGTCAGCCACGCCAAGGCCGCGGTGAACGTCCAGGCGGTGCAGACCCTGTTCGAGCGCCGGATGCGCGAAGAATACGCTGACAGCCACATCATCTGCGCCTGGGGCCATGATGGCGGCTTGGTGCACGCCCGGCGGGAGGTGCGCCGGCAAGAGGACATGGCAGGCCTCAAGCTGCGCTTCCCCACCCGCCAGGCGGGCGAGGCGCTGCGGGCGCTGGGCGCCGCGCCCATCGGCATGCCGGTGCCGCAAATCCCCGAGGCGCTGAGCCAGGGCGTCATCGATGGTGCCGTGGTGCCGTGGGAGGTGGTGCCGTCCATCCGCCTGCATGAGGCGCTGCGCTTCCACACCGAGATCCCCGGCTCGCCCACCCTGTACATCGCGACCTTCGTCCTGGCGATGAACAAGGCGAAGTACGAAGGCCTGCCGGCCGACCTCAAGGCGGTGCTCGACGCCAATTCCGGCATGGCGGCCGCCCGCATGGCCGCCCGGCCCTGGGACGAGCAGGGGCCCGTCGTCGAGGAGATGGTGCGCCGGCGCGGTAACCAGGTCATCGAGCTCTCGGCCGAGGAGACCGCGCGGTGGCGCGTCACCACCGCGCCCGTCATTACCAACTGGATCGCCGCGATGCGCGAGCGCAACATCGATGGCGGCGCCTTGCTGGAAGAGGCCCGGGCGCTGGTGGCGCAGTTCGCCGCTTGATTGCGGCGTTCGAACGGCTGGCCCGCGCCCTGGCGCTGGCCGGCGGTGTGGTGCTGCTGGCCGCCGCCTGCCTCACCGTCGTCTCCGGCACCAGCCGCTGGCTGACCAGCCAGCCGGTGCGGGGTGATTTCGAGATCATCTCCATCGCATCCGGCCTCGCGGTGCTGGGCTTCCTGGCCTGGTGCACGCAGCGGCGTGGCAACATCCTGGTGGACAGCTTCACCACCTGGCTGCCGGCGGGCCTGACCCGCGTGCTCGACGGCTTCTGGCAGCTGGTCTGGGCCGCGGTCATGGGCGTCATCGCCTGGCGGATGACGCTGGGTGGGCTGGAGGCGATGGCCAACGGCACCCGAACCATCGGCCTGCTGGCGCTGCCTTATGGCTGGGCCATCGCGGTGGGCGCCGCCTGCTTCGGGCTGACTGCGCTGATCGCGCTGACGCAGGTTGGACGGCAGGCTGACGATGGCGCCTGAATTCATCATCGCCGCATGGGGCTTCGCCGCCCTGCTCGGGCTGATCGTGCTGCGCGCGCCCATCGCGCTGTCGATGATGCTGGTGGGCGCGCTTGGCTACGTCCACATCCTGGACTGGTCGGCACTGCTCAACTACCTCAAGTCCACGCCGTACCACCTGTTCGCCAACTACACCCTCAGCGTCATCCCGCTGTTCATCCTGATGGGCGCGCTGGCCGAGCGGGGCGGCCTGGCGCGCGACCTGTTCGCTGCCGCCAATGCGGTGATGGGGCGTCGGCCGGGCGGCATGCCGATGGCGGTGATCGGTGCATCGGCCGCCTTCGGCGCGGTGTGCGGATCGTCCGTCGCCACCACCGCCACCTTCGGGCGCGCGGCGTTGCCGGAACTGCTGCGCTTCGGCACCCATCCGGGCTTCGCCACCGGCACCATCGCGGTGGGCGGCACGCTGGGCATCCTCATCCCGCCCAGCGTCATCCTGGTGGTTTACGCCATCACCACCGAGCAAAATATTTCGAAGCTGTTCATGGCCGCGGTGCTGCCGGGCATTCTCGCCACCCTGCTCTACATCCTGGCGATCTGGCTGGTGGTGCGCCGCCGGCCGGAGTTGGCGCCGCCCGGCCCCGTGGTCAGCGGCGCCGACCGGTGGCGCGCCTATCGCAACGTCATCCCCGTGCTGCTGATCGCGCTGCTGGTGCTGGGCGGCATCTATGGCGGCGTGTTCACGCCGACCGAGAGCGCGGCCGTGGGCTGCATCGCCGTCCTCGCCGTCGGCCTGCTGCGCCGCTCGCTGTCGGGCGCCGACATCCGCGTGGCCCTGCTGGCCACCGCCGAGACCGCCGGCATGATCTTCGCCATCCTGCTGGGGGCCGAGATCTTCAACGCCTTCCTGGCCCTGTCCCAGGCGCCCGACCTGCTGGCGCTGTGGGTGACGGAGCAGAACTTTCCGCCCTACGGCGTGCTGGCGGTGCTGTTGCTCACCTACATCGTGCTGGGCGCGGTGATGGATGAGCTGGCGATGATCCTCCTGACCCTGCCGGTCTTCTTTCCGGTGATGACCGCGCTGGATTTCGGCATGCCGACCGAGGAGGTGGCGATCTGGTTCGGCATCCTGGTGCTGGTCGTGGTGGGCATCGGGCTGACGGCGCCGCCCATTGGCCTGAACGTCTTCGTCATCTCCTCCATCGCAAAGAACGTGCCGATCGCGCAGACCTATCGTGGCGTTCTGCCCTTCCTGGGGATGGACGTCATACGACTGGTCATCTGCGTGGCGTTTCCCTCTCTCTCGCTGTGGCTGGTAAGGTTGCTGACATGAGTTTTGTCGATCTCGGCGGTACGGTGTTCCATGTGTGCGAGGATGGGCCGCCCGGCGCCCCCGCCTTGCTGTTGCTGCACAGCCTGGGCACCACGATGGAGATCTGGGCGCCGCAATTGCCGGCCCTGGCGCGGCAATACCGTGTGGTGCGGATGGACCTTCGCGGCCACGGGCTGAGCGGCGCCACCGCGGGCGACTACTCGATGGCGTCGCTGGCCGCGGATGCGATGGCGGCGCTCGATGCGCTGGGCATCGCCGCGGCCCACGTCGCCGGCGTCTCCATCGGCGGCCGGCTGTGCCTTGAGCTGGCGGCGAACTACCCGGACCGGGTGCTGTCGATCATCCCCTGCGACACCGGCTTTGTCTCCGGCCCGCCCGAACGCTGGGTCACCCGCATGGACGGCGTGCGCCAGGGCGGCATGGCGGCGGTGCAGGATGTGGTGATGGCGAACTGGGTGATCGACCCGGGCCTCGCCTCCTCACGCGCATTGCTGCGCATGCTGCTGCGGACCGACCCGGTGGGGTATCTGGGCTGCTCGGCCGCGCTGCGCGACGCGACGATGCCGGGGCCGATCGGCTGCCCGACCACGGTGGTGGTGGGCGAGGCGGACCCGTCATCGCCGGTCGCCAAAAGCCAGGAAATCCACGCCGCCATTCCCGGCTCCCGCCTGGTGGTGATCCCCGGCGCCAGCCACATCCCAAATTTCGAAGCCGCCGGGCCACTGACCGCCATCATGCTGCAACACCTGGCGGCGCAGCACCGCCCGGGCGCCGAAGCCGGCATGGCGGTGCGCCGCGCGGTGCTGGGCGACGCGCATGTCGACCGTTCGGAGGCCAATCTCACCGCCATCGACGCGCCGTTCCGCGACTTCATCCTCGAAGGCGTCTGGGGCAGCGTCTGGACCCGGCCCGGCCTGTCACGCCACCAGCGCAGCCTGATCACGTTGAGCATGCTGGCCGCACTCGGGCTGGACGAGGAGTTTCGGCTGCACATCCGCGCCACCGCCAACACCGGCGTCAGCCCGGCCGAGATCACCGAGGCGCTGCTGCATGTCGCGAGCTATGCCGGCGTGCCGCGCGCCAACCATGCCTTGAAGATCGTCAAGGAGCTGCTGCAATGACCGAATGCCCGCGCCCGCAGGGCTGGGCGCCGATGGACAGCCCCGGATATGGCAGCACCGCCAGGCGCCACGCCACCCACGCCCCCATCGCCATCCCGCACACGCTGACCGAAACTTCCGCGCCGCGCTTCCTGCCAGGCGCCTACCCGGCAAGCGCCGACATGTCGGTGCATGGCGGCCACGCCAGCATGGGCGAGCGCATCATCGTGGGTGGCCGCGTGCTGGACGAGGATGGCCGCCCGGTGCGCGGCGCCATGCTGGAGATCTGGCAGGCCAATGCCGCCGGCCGCTACCACCACATTCGCGACCAGCATGACGCGCCGCTGGACCCGCATTTCGCCGGCACCGCCCGCGTCTTTGCCGATGATGACGGCAGCTGGCAGATCACCACCATCCGCCCCGGCGCCTACCCCTGGGGCAACCACCCGAAGGCCTGGCGGCCGATGCACATCCATTTCGGCCTGATGGGGCACGGCTTTGCGCAGCGCCTGGTCACCCAGATGTATTTCCCGGGCGACCCGCTGCTGCCGCTCGACCCCGTGTTCAACGCCATACCCGATGCCGCCGCGCGCGAACTGCTGGTGGCGAAGTTCGACCTCGACCACGCGGTGGAGAATTGGGCGCTGGGCTACCGCTTCGACATCGTGCTGCGCGGCCGCGGCGCCACGCCGATGGAGGATGGCCATGCACACTAGCCCGAGCCAGACCGCCGGCCCCTATTGGCACCTGATCGATCAGCCCGAATGGGCCGACCTGCTGCGCGACCAGCAGGGCCACGCGCCCCTGACCCTCACCGGCCGAATCACCGATGGCGACGGCATGCCCTGCGGAGATGCCATGGTGGAGATGTGGCAGGCGGGCCCCGATGGCGCCTATGGGAATGGCTTCCACGGCTTCGGACGTTGCGCCACCGATGCGGACGGCGTGTTCCGCTTCACCACCACCCGTCCTGGCCCTGTGCCGGGACCCGGCAACAGCCTGCAGGCCCCGCACGTCACCCTGTCCATCTTCGCCCGCGGCCTGATGCACCACGTCACGACACGCGCCTATTTCGAGGCAGAACCACTGAACGACGCCGACCCGATCCTGGCCCTGGTGCCGCAGACGCGGCGCCACACCATGCTGGCGCGGCAGACCGCGCCGGGTGTCTGGACGCTCGACATCCGGCTGCAGGGTGCGGGCGAAACCGTCTTCCTGGATATCTGACGCCATGCCCGTGAACCCCGCCGACAGCCCGGTCATGGGCGCCCTCTACGGCACCGACGCGATGCGCGCGGCGATGGGCGAACGTGCCTGGCTGGCCCGCATGCTGGACGTGGAGGTGGCGCTGGCTCTGGCGCAATCACGCCTGGGCATCGTGCCGCCCGAAGCCGCCCAGGCCATCGCCGACGCGGCCGAGGTGGACCGGCTGGACCTCGCCGAGCTTGCGGCCGCCACCGCCAACACGGGCTACCCGGTGGTAGGGCTGGTGCGGCAGCTCTCGGCCCTGGCCGGCCCCGACGCCGGCAAATGGACCCACTGGGGCGCCACCACGCAGGACATCATGGACACCGCCACGGTGCTGCAAATGCGCCAGGGCCTGGCGTTGATCCGCATCGACCTGGTGCAGCTCAACACCGCGCTGGCCAGCCTGGCCATGCGCCACCGGGACACGGTGATGGCCGGCCGCACCCACCTGCAGCACGCCCTGCCGGTCACCTTTGGCTACAAGGTCGCGGTGTGGCTCAGCCCGCTCATCACCATGGTGGAACGGCTGGACCAGCTGCGGCCCCGCGTTGAACGGCTGCAGTTCGGCGGCGCCGCCGGCACGCTTGCGTCGCTGGGCACGCAAGGCATCGCCGTGCAAGGCGAAATGGCGGCCGAACTCGGGCTGGCCGTGCCCGACATCCCCTGGCACGTCGCCCGCGACGGCTTTTGCGAGGCCACCAACTTCCTTGGCCTCCTCTGCGGCGCGCTGTCCAAGATCGCAACCGACGTCATGCTGCTGATGCAGACCGAAATCGCCGAAGTGGCGGAAGCGCACCAGGCGGGCCGCGGCGGGAGCTCCACCATGCCGCAGAAACGCAACCCGATTTCCTGCGAATACGTCCTGGCCCAGTCCCGCGGCGTACACGCCCTGGTGCCGCAAATGCTGTCGGCGATGGCACAGGACCTTGAACGCGGCACCGGCCCCTGGCAGGCCGAAGCATTGGCCATCGGCCAGAGCTTCAACCTCGCCCATGGCGCGCTGCTTTGCGCCCGCAGCATCATCGACGGCCTGGT
>JACMRO010000137.1 GCA_014376425.1 Rubritepida sp. | reverse complement strand
TCGGTTCGGGCCGCGCTGGCGGCATGCCGTGGTGTCGCTGAACGGGGAGACGGAAGCGGCCAGCCGCCTGGCTCCGGATGTGCCGTTCGAGCTCCTTCCCAGGCCCTTCGCCCCGGGTGCCGGGGGGGCGGCGCGGCTGGCCGGTATCTACGGGCTGCTGCGGCGACTGAGGCCGGCGCTGCTGGTCACCAGCAACTGGGGCAGCATCGAATGGGCGATCGCCAACCTGGCGGCGCGTCGGCCCCACCTGCACACCGAGGATGGCTTCGGCCCGGAAGAGCGTGACCGGCAACTACCACGCCGTGTGCTGGCCCGTGCCCTGGCGCTGCGCGGCAGCGACGTGCTGGTGCCCTCGGCCACGCTGGAGCGGGTGGCGCTGGCGCAATGGCGGCTGCCGGCGGCCAGGCTGCATCGGGTGGCCAACGGCATCGATCTGGCGCGGTTCAGGCCCGGCCCGGCCGACCCGCTGATGGACGGCGAAGGGCCGCTGATCGGCGCCACCGCGGCTTTGCGCCCGGAGAAGAACATCGGCCGGCTGCTGCGTGCGGTGGCCCTGCTCCGGGCCGAGGGCGTGCCGGCCCGCCTCGCCATCCTGGGCGATGGGCCGGAGCGGGCTGCGCTGGAGGCATTGGCGGCGCAGCTGGGGCTGGGCGGCCAGTGCCGATTCCTGGGCCATGTCGCCGACCCCGCTGCCGCTTACCGGGCGATGGACATCCTGGCACTCTCATCCGACACCGAGCAGATGCCTTTCGCGGTGCTGGAGGCCATGGCCACCGCCCTACCGGTGGCCAGCACGGATGTGGGCGATGTCGCGGCGATGGTCTCGACCGAGAACCGGCCGTATCTCGCACCACTGACCGATGATGGCCTGGCATCGGCCCTGCGGCCCCTGCTGCTGGATGCCCAGCTGCGGCTGGCGACCGGCAAAGCGAACCGCGAGAAGGCGGCGAGCGACTATGATCAGGAAGCCATGTTCACCACTCTGGCCCGGCTGATCGATCGCGTCGCCGGCCTTTAGCCGCCACCTGCGATCTCGCACCGTTACGCCGCATTTCTAAACATCCTGTGTTCGTGACTAGCGGGATCGTGATCTGAGACCAGCATCCGGGGGTTTCCGACTGCGCTTACCCGGGTAATAACGTCCCTACACCAATCCCCCTACATCCCCTGCGTGTATTCGCGTCGCTTTACCGCGCAACCACACACGTCTCAAAAATAGTCTTGCTGACACCACTTTTCTTTTACCGGGCATCAAAGGGGTTTAAGGTTGCATCGTTTTTCGAATTCTTTACCCATGGGGCATCAAATTTCGCGGATGGGAGGGCTGATGGCACTGAATAGCCAGATAACCTTACTAGGCGAGATAGAGTTAAAGTTGAACGTGGATTGGAATGTTTGACCATGCTGTCTTTAGACCGAATGATCTTCGAGAATTCTGGACGGGCGAACCTTGCTGCAGGTGTCAGCAGTTTTGGAATGGTATTTTCGCCGGGCGAAATTTTTGATGCCTCACGGGTAGCCGCGCAAATCGGCGGGGTGACGACAAGCATCCAGCTTGATGCAAAGACACGTTACGAGGACGGTTCGATCAAGACTGCCGTGGCAGCGGTCGCCCGCCCTGCCTTGGCAGTGGGTGGTTCGGTCACCATCGATATCGGCGCCGGCACCAATCAGCAGGCTGCGCCGATGAATCTTCAGCAGGGGCTGGCCAGCCACAGCTTCCTGATCGACAGCACCAACAGCGCCGGCGTCACCCAGCGGATCGATGTGGTGGGCGCCCTGCGCGCGGCGCTGGCGGACGGCACCGCCTCCTTCTGGCAGTCCGGGCCACTCGTCAGCCAGGCACGGATCGCCCTGTCGGGTGAGGGTTCGCAGCGCTTCGTTCTCGACGTCAGCCTCTATGCGGATGGCAACTGGGCGGTCGATGTCCAATTCGCCAATGACCGCGCCATGGAGGCCGGCGGCAGCTGGGCGTCGCGCCAGCTTAATGTGACGATGGATGGCCAGGCGGGCTTCGGCGACAGCCTCAACCAGGGTCAATACCAGAGCTATCACCAGCGCTTCAGCAGCGACAACCACAATGGCGGCCAGGGGCTGGGCGACCCTGGACAGGGCTGGCTCAACATCAAGCACGATGTCGAGGCGCTGGCACAGGCTGGCGCGGTGGCGCATTACGCGCTGGGCCAGGGGGTGTCCGCCAGCCTGCTGGAAGGCTACGCGGCGATGGCTGGCAGCTCCGATTGGGGCGCGCCCATGTCAGCCAACGGCGTGACCAAGTACATGCCGCAGACCGGCGGGCGGGGCGATATCGGCTTTACCACGGCACCCAACACGGCCTGGCTGGTCAGCCAGGATCCCCGGGCCGCGGAAGTCGCCCTGATGCAGGCCGAGACCGCCAGCGCCATCCCCTGGCACGCCTGGGATCAAGCCAATGGATCCTGGCTGAATACCGACCATTACGGCAAATTGTGGGTCGATAGCCGCGGCGGCGTTGGCCGGCCAGGCGACGCCCAGTCCGGCGGGCTGACCCGGCAGCCCGACGCGCAGACCGGCTGGGCGACCGACACGGCCCATCAGCCGGACCTCTCCTACGTGCCCTTCCTGCTAACCGGCGAGCGCTGGATGCTCGACAATCTGCAGGCGCAGTCGGCCTGGGCCGTCCTGAGCACCTGGCCCCTGCAGCGCGGCAATGACCAGGATCTGCTGGTGCGCGACAACCAGGTGCGCGGCGCGGCCTGGAGCCTGCGACAGGTCGACGCGGCCGCCTGGGTGAGCCCCGACAATTCTCCCGAGCAAGCGTATTTCCGCGAGGTTTCGGCAGCCAACTGGTCTTGGCTGGTGTCGCAGATCCCGGCCTGGACAGCGCTGCAGGGCGAGGCGCATGGCTGGCTACCGGGCGCCTACGGTGCCAGCGGCGCCATACCGCCCTGGCAACAGGATTTCTTCGCCTCCACCGCCATTGCGGCCGCCCGCCAGGGCAACGCCGATGCGGCGACCTTCCTCGACTGGCAGGCGAACTTCCTGATCGGCCGTTTCACCCATGCGGCGCAGGGCTTTGCGATGCATGACGGCGCCGCCTACTTGATCGCGGCGTCCGACCCCAGCAGCGGCCGGGTCTTCACCACCTGGGCGGAAATGGGCGACGCGACCCGGCAGTCCGGATGGTCGAACGGCGACGGCTGGGCACAGAGCGAGGGCTATTACGGCCAGGTGGCGCTGGCCACGCTGAGCGGGCTCGCCGAGGTCTCGCAGAACCCCGCAATCGCCGCCGCCGCGACCCGCGCCTACTGGGCGCTGCTGGCGGAGGCGCCGCCTTTCACCACCCCGGCCAATTTCAGCCGCGACCCGACCTTCTCCATCGCCGCGCCCTTCACCCAGATCGCGCCGCCGCCGCAGGCCGGCACCAGCGTTTCGGGCGGCTCGGGCGACGACGTGTTGAACGGCCTGGCGGGCCCGATGCTGATGACCGGTGGCGGCGGCGCGGACAGGTTCGCCTTCGACCTGTCGGCCGGGGTCTCCACCCGGCTCGCAACCGACGCGATCACCGATTTCAGCCTCACCGATGGCGACGATGTCTGGATCACCCGGGGCGGAACCCCCGTCGCCAACCTGGCATGGGCAGGCAGTATGACGGAATCCTTCAGCGCGCTCGACCATGATATCGCGCTGCCCGGACGTGGCACCCCCGGCGGCAACCTGCCGATGTGGTGGGTGCCCAGCACGACGCAGGGCGGCTGGCTGGTGGTGGACGAGAATGGCGACGGGGTGCTGAGCGGTAGTGAATTCGCACTGCGCATCACCTCCAACGTGCCCGACCCCTCACGCATCTCGCGGCCGCTGGATGACAGCCGCTCGCTGGTCGGAACCGAGGGCCCGGACACGCTGCTGATGAGCGACGACACGCCAAACGCTCGCGGCGGTGCCGGCGACGACATCATCCGCGGCGGCGCGGGCCGCGGCATGATGGAGGGTGGCGCCGGCGACGACGTCTACGTGGTGCACAACGCCCAGGCCTCCATCGTGGAGCAGCCTGGCGAGGGTTACGACACCGCCTGGTTCGATGTCTCGGGGGCCACGCTGGCGGCTAATGTCGAGAAGGGCGTCCTGTTCGGTGTCGCGACCTCGCTGAACGGCAGCTCCGGCAATGACACGCTGGTGGCCAATGCGCTGCTGCCCAGCCTGCTGCGCGGCCTCAGCGGCGACGATACGCTGTGGAGCACGCCGCTGGCCGACACCCTCGACGGCGGCGCCGGCGACGACATCCTGCGTGGTGGCGGTGGCGCGGACCTGATGCTGGGCGGCGCCGGCAACGATCATTTTGTGGTGACCAACGTCGCCACCCGGGTCGTGGAAACTGCCAATAACGGGACCGACACGGCCTGGGTCATGGTGAATGACTGGACCCTGGCCGCCAATGTGGAGATCGGCCGCCTGGCCGCGGCCGACGCGACCCGGCTGCTGGGCAGCGAAGGCAGCGACCACCTTGTCGCCAACCAGACCGTAGGCAGCCAGCTCTGGGGCCGCGGCGGGGACGACACGCTGTGGGGTAGCATCTACGCCGATACGCTGTTTGGCGGCGACGGCAACGACATCATGCGCGGCCAGGGCGGCGACGATCAAATGACCGGTGGGGCGGGCGACGACCAGTACGTCGTCTTCAGTCCCGGAGCCCGGGTTTTCGAGGCGGCGGGCGGCGGCTACGACATTGTTTACTACGTTGGGCCCGGCACCTTCATGCTGGGCGACGAGGTGGAGGAGGGCCGGCTGGCTTCCGAGGGTACCGGCCTGATCGGCAATGCGAGCAACAACCTGCTGGTCGGCAGCAATGTCGGGCTGGGTAGCGTGCTGGATGGCCGCGGCGGCGATGACATCATCTTCGGCACACCGGGCGCCGACATTATCACCGGCGGCGCGGGCCAGGACACGATGTACTCCTATGGCGGCGCCGACCGGTTCGTCTACGCCGAAAGCAATTGGGGCGTGGACCAGCTGAACGGCTTCGCGGTGGGAAGTGCTAAGCTGGATTTCCGCGGCTCCGGGCTGGGCTGGCGCGACCTGTTCGTGGTGCCGGATGGCGACAACACCCTGGTGGTACACCAGGGCTCAGTCATTTTCCTCTACGGGGCGCACGCCATGACGCAGGACGATTTCATGTTCTGAACGGTTCTCCACCGACCGGTAAAACTACGCGCAACATTTCGTGACCTGAGCCGTTAGGGGATTGTCAGGTAACGGTCATTGCTAGGCTCACTCATCCAGTGAAGCCGGCGAAGCCGGTCATGAAGCGGAGTGTGGCCTTGCCGCAGGATTTTCTCACCAGG
>JACMRO010000136.1 GCA_014376425.1 Rubritepida sp. | reverse complement strand
GCGGCCAGGGCGTCGTGGCAATGCGGATTGGGCTCGACCATGGTCACCACGCAGCCGGGGGATGCGGCCAGCACGGCGCTGGCGAAACCGCCCAGATGCGCCCCCACATCGAGCAGGGTGCGGGGTGCGGCGGCCCGGTACCGCAACGCCGCCAGCCAGGCCATCGTGCCGCTCATCCACCTCTCCGCATCCATTCGTACATGCGGACATTCTTGCCGGGGTGGGTTAACAGGCGGTTAAGGCCGGGCTAGCTGCATGTTCCAGATCAGGGAGTTTCCGCATGACCGACACATCCATCGGCACCGGCGCCGAAGCCAGCGCTGGCCAGCGCGTCACCGTGCACTACACCGGCTGGTTGTTCGACCCTGCCGCGCCGGGCCAGAAGGGCAGCAAATTCGACAGCTCGCGCGACCGGGGCGATCCCTTCGTCTTCACCCTCGGCATCGGCCAGGTGATCGCGGGCTGGGACCAGGGTTTCGCCGGTATGAAGGTGGGCGGGCAGCGCACGCTGGTCATCCCGCCCGAGCAGGGTTACGGCGCGCGCGGCGCCGGGAAAGCCATTCCGCCCAACGCCACGTTGTTGTTCGAGGTCGAACTGCTGGGCGTCGGCTAGAACGCAGGCGCTCGGTTCACGCGCCGGGCGCAGGTTGTGGCACGCAGCAGGTAGATCCGCAGCCTACAGCGTCTTCTGAAACCAGATGCGGGAATGGCCGGGCGGCATGCCGTCCAGCCGCCCGGCTTCCACCCAACCGTTCCGGACCCAGAATTGCGGCCCGTGGAAGCTGAACGTGTCGGTATAGGCGTGGGTGCAGCCTCGCTTGCGGGCGATGGCCTCGGCCCGTTCCAGCAGGCGTGAGCCGGTGCCCTGGCCGCGCAGGTCGCGATGCAGCCACAGCCAGTCGATGAACAGCCAGTTCCAGTAGGTGAGGCCGAGCAGCCCGCCTTGCACCGCCTGCGCCTCGTCGCGAGCCAACACGGTGACCGCCTCACGGTCATACGGGCCGCCCATCTCCTGATTATAGCTGTGCAGGCCGCGCTGAATGGCCTCCACCGCAGCCATCTCCGGATAGTCGTCTTCCGAGATCAGCAGGCCGCTCATGCGCCGAACCGCGCGAAGCCGCCAAGCGCGAGCGCCAGGACGCCCAGGCTGAAATTGATGCCGATCAGCTTGCGCAGCCGTTCATTGGCAGCCATCGCGGCGGGGAGCTCGCCCGCGGCCATCGCCCGCCGCATCGCCTGAAACGGCCCGAACCAGATCACCAGGAACAGACCACCCATCACCAGCCCCACCGTATGCATGGCATGCACCGCCCAGCCGACGCCGCGGAACCCGCCCAGTACCCCAAACATCAGGCCATAGCCCGACAACAGGACCAGCGGCATCATCGCCCAGACGATGCGCAGGAAGCGCCGATGCGCCTCGAACAACAGCGCGGCGCGGGCCGCGGGTTCGATCACCGGCAGTGACGGGCGCAGCACCATGATGGCGTAACCCATTCCGCCCACCCACAACGCGGCGGCAACCAAGTGCACCGCCAACAACCATGCACCCATCTCAGTGCGTCTCCTTCAAAAGCGGTATCATGGCCTCCAGGCACGCCAGGATCTCCAGCGCCGCCAGGCCGCGCGGGGCGGTCTCGGTCGCGGTCAGCCCTTGCATGAAGGCGGTGGTGAAGGCGGTGCGATTGCCCAGGCCCGGGCCCAGCGTGGCAAGGCCGCGGGCGGCCAGTTCAGCCAGGATCTGATCTTTCAGCCGCCCGGTCGCTGGTACGCGGTTGAGCAGGATACGGGCCGGGCGCTTCTCGGCCGCGGCCAGCTTCAGGGTGGCCTCGCTGGCCCACAGGTCCGGTCCCGAGGGCTGCATCGGCACGATGACCAGCTCGGCCGCCCGGATGGCGACGCGGCTGTCGGTTTCCGCATGCGGCGCGGTGTCGATCAGCAGCGCGTCATGGTCGCGCCGCAGCCGCTCGACGGCGCCTGTGACGCGCCAACCCGACGGTGCCTCGAAGGTCAGCGGGGTGGCGCGCGGCTGGTCCTGCCGCAACGCCCACCAGCGGCCCAGTGTTGCTTGCGGGTCGGTATCCAGCAGCGCCACGCGGCGGCCGGACGCGGCCAGCGCCACGGCCAAGCTGGCAGCGATGGTCGATTTGCCGGCGCCGCCCTTCTGCTGGGCGATGGCGATGACGACACTCATGGTCCAAGCGCTCCCGGGCGATTCGCCGCGGTGCAGTATAGGTCATCATGCCGGCCCGCGCGCCCCCTGGTGGTCAGCCATCCGGCCGCAGCCGTTCCACCCCGCTGAAGACCTCGAACGCCTCACCCCGCGCGGCCGCCACCAGCGTCATGCCGCAATCGCGCGCCACCCGCACCGCCAGCGCCGTGGGCGCCGAGACGGCGATCAGTACCGGGCAGCCCAGCATCGCCGCCTTCTGCACCATTTCGACCGAGACGCGGCTGGTCAGCACCACAGCCCCCCTCGACGGATCGTGGCCGGCCCCGGCCAGCGCCCCGCACAGCTTGTCCAGCGCATTGTGGCGGGCCACATCCTCACGCAACGCCCCCAGTCCGGCGCCAGGCTGCCAGAAGCCCGCCGCATGCAGGCTGCGAGTGATGTGATGGAGCGACTGCGCCGCCGCCAGCGCCACGGTCGCCTGCGGCACCCAGCAGGCCTCGAACGCCCCACCCGGGGGCAGGGCGGGCAGGGCGCGCACCGCCTCGGCCAGGCTTTCGAGGCCGCAGAGGCCGCAACCCATCGGGCCCGCCAG
>JACMRO010000135.1 GCA_014376425.1 Rubritepida sp. | reverse complement strand
GGACCGCTGCCCAGCCGGCAGCCCGGCCGCGGCAAGCGCGATCAGCACCGCATTGTCGCCCGACAGGACTATGTTGACGCCCAGGATGGTGGTGAGCACCACCCAATCCCACTGCGTCAAGAAACCGTTCAGATCCATCTTTGCTTCCCTGTGCGGGGCCGTGTGTCCGGCCCCCTGCGCGGGGAGGGTTTAAGACGGGTACTTCAGATGGACAAGTTTGCCGTCAGTGCGGCGCGCCATGCCCGGGCGCCCCGCCACTGCGCATCCGCTGCACCACGGCCGCGGCTATAGCGGTCACCACAAGCGTTACCACGGTGATCTGAAGCAGGGTCGCGCCGGCCCAGACCCAGGCCGGAAAGACCCCGGGCAGTGCCAGATAGCCCAGCGGCAGCATCAGGAACGCGTAGGCTCCCGGCACTTGGCCAGCCACCTCATTCGTCCCCGACCAAATCATGTCAAACGCGACGTAGACGATGATCAGCAGGCCGACCCAGGCGATCCAGCGGTGCTTAACCAGCAGGTTGGCGATCAGCGTCGCCGCCACGCCCATCAACACCACCGAGGCGATCAGGCCGATGATCAGGATATTGGGATGGTCGCGCGCCACGCCAGCCACGGCCAGCACATTGTCCAGGCTCATCGACACGTCGGCGATCAGGATCTGGGTGATGGCCTGGAACATGGTCTTGGGCTTGGCCTCAGCCGCCGCGAGCGCGGATTCGCTGTCGCCGCCATGGCCCGCACGAAGCTCCCGGAACATCTTCCAGCAGACCCAGAGCAGCAACACGCCCCCGGCAAGGGTGATGCCCACGATGGCCAACAGCTGCACGGTGATGGCGGCGAAGCCGATGCGCATCACGGTTGCGGCCGCGATGCCCCACAGGATGGCCGTGCGCCGTTGGGCAGGCGGCAGCCCGGCCGCAGCCATGCCGACCACGATGGCATTATCGCCGGCCAGGACGAGGTCAATCATCAGGACCTGGAGCAGTACGGGAAGCCAATCGGGCATGGCCGGCACCTTTATTCAAACGTTACCCGGCCGATAACCCAGCGGCCACCTTTCCGCAAGACGCCCGCAAAACGCCCTTGGCGCCCTGGACATCGCCGGACGCCAGCGGCAAGGACCGTCCTGTCTTCACCTCAGCCTGCCACAGGACGCCTGCCATGGTCCCCCGCTATTCCCGCCCCGCGATGGTCGCCATCTGGTCGTCCGAGGAGCGGTTTCGCATCTGGTTCGAGATCGAGGCGCTGGCCGCGGAAGCGATGGCCGGGCTGGGCACCATCCCGGCCGATGCGGCGCGGGACATCCGCAGCAAAGGTGGGCCCCGCGCCGCAGCCATCGACGCCACCGCCGTCGAGGCGATCGACGCGATCGAGCGCGTCACCCGCCACGACGTCATCGCCTTCCTCACCTGGATGGCTGAGGGCATCGGCGATCATGCCCGGTTCATGCACCAGGGAATGACCAGTTCCGACGTCCTGGACACTGCCCTTGCGGTGCAGTTGACCCGCGCGGCCGACCTGTTGATCGAAGGGGTGGAGGCGCTGCTGGCGGCGTTGCGGGCGCGTGCCATGGAGCACCGCTACACACCCACCATCGGCCGCAGCCACGGCATCCATGCCGAGCCCACGACCTTCGGCCTGAAGCTGGCCGGGCATCATGCCGAGTTCGCCCGCAACCTGACGCGCCTGCGCATCGCGCGGGCCGAGGTGGCGACCTGCGCCATTTCTGGCCCCGTTGGCACCTTCGCCAGCGTCGACCCGCAGGTCGAGGCCTTCGTGGCCGGGCGACTGGGCCTGGCGGTGGAGCCGGTCAGCACGCAGGTCATCCCACGCGACCGCCACGCCGCCTTCTTTACCACGCTGGCGGTGGTAGCGGGCGGCGTCGAGCGCCTGGCGACCGAGGTGCGGCACCTGCAACGCTCGGAAGTGCGCGAGGCCGAGGAGTTCTTCCACGCCGGGCAGAAGGGCAGCTCGGCCATGCCGCACAAGCGCAACCCGGTGCTGAGCGAGAATCTGACCGGCCTGGCGCGGCTGGTGCGTGGCTATGCCATGCCCGCACTGGAGAACATCACCCTGTGGCATGAGCGTGACATCAGCCACTCCTCGGTAGAACGCGTCATCGGCCCGGACGCCACGATCACGCTGGATTTCGCCCTAGCCCGGCTGACCTCGATGATGGAGAAACTGACCGTCTATCCCGACCGCATGCAGGAGAATCTCGATTCGCTGGGCGGCGTGGCGCACAGCCAGAAGGTGCTGCTGGCGCTGACCCAGGCGGGAATGAGCCGCGAAGCGGCCTATGCCGCGGTGCAGGCGGCGGCGATGGCAACTTGGACCGCGCTGGGCCGGCCCGACGCAAGTAACTTCCGTGACAATCTGCTGGCTAGTCCTGAGGTCGCCGCGGTGATGGACGCGGCCGCGCTGGATGCGGCGATGGACCCGGCGCAGGACTTCCGCCGTGTAGACGCCATCTTCGCCCGCGTTTTCGCGCAGGGTTGAACGGCACCCGCATGGCGGAGTGGCACGAGGCGTGCGCCAATGCACAATCAGCGGTAATTATCGGTGCGGCAGTGTTAACAAAAGAACTGCCCGATTGGGAAATTCGCGTTAACGCCACTCCGCTGCCCGGTTTTCGCCGTAAGTCTAGCGCTAGATGATAAGAGCAGAAGGAGGACCACAACCTATGCGTTTCCTCACCAAACTAGGCGCGACCGCTCTGACCGCCCTTGGCCTTGCCGTGGCGACGCCCGCGGCCGAGGCGCATTCGGGCTATTACGGGCAGCAAGTCTATTACGGATATGGATACGGCCCGGGCTATTACCGGCCACCGCCTCCGCGCTACTACGCCCCACCGGTGTATGTGGCGCCCCCGATATATTATGCGCCGCCGCCGCGCTTTTTCGGCCCGCCGCCCTGGGCGCGGCCGCATTACCGCCGCTGGTAAGGCAGGAACGAGGCCCGGTCCCGGGTGGGGCCAGGCCTTTTTCATGGTTGGCGCGGGCTGTCAGGCACCCTCGGCGTGTGCAGGTTGATGCGGGAGCCCTACCAGACCCCCATTGCCTTGGTGTCGAAGCCAGTGGCGGTGATTATCGCGATGTCGGTGCGGAGAGACACCGCGTACAAAGCGGATCCTGATATATCCTTCTCCGTATCGACGATTCGCCGCGCCAGCACCTCACCGGTCATTGTCTGGTCGCAGTTCTTGCCCATCGCATCCAACAAGTCGGCTTGCACCGCGCCCAGCGTTGCCCGGTTGCTCCAGTTTGCCAGTTTACCCGTCCAAGTCTTGACGGTTTTGAGCTCAGAAATCTTCTGCACGATGGCCTTCCGAGTTTCAACCTGGAGCGCGCCGCCAACCGACCCGGTGTTCACGGGTTCCAGGATGCTCATGCTCAGGCTGTCGACCGTGCCACCCTGCGAATCGCGCGC
>JACMRO010000134.1 GCA_014376425.1 Rubritepida sp. | reverse complement strand
TCCTGGATCGTTGCGTCGCTGCGTCGGCTGGGCTGTTCAGGGTTGTAGCAGTAGGCCGGGTGTGGCCCGCCACATCACATCGGCATCCGGGCGACGATGCCCTGCACGAACAGCCCGATCACCACGTCCAGCACCACGAACATCGCCGCGCGCGGGCCGTCTAGCCCCAGCGCCTGCTTCGTCACGAACCACTCCAGCCACAGCGCATAGCCCACCGCCACCAGCGCCAGCATCTGGCCGATGCCCGCCGGCAGCACCACCGCCGGGGCCGATAACAGCACCAGCGCGGCATATTGCGGAATGTTCGCCCAGTTCCAGGCGGCGATGAAGCGCGGCCACTCCCGTCCCTTGCCCGCCATGCCGGCCATGGCGTGGGATGCCAGGGCGAAGGCGACCCAGCCCACGACGAAGCCGACCGCCTCTATCATCCAGGTGCCGGGGCTTTCCCGAACGCCCGCGACCAGGCCGAGCACGAAGAACATCGGCCAGCATATCGCCGCGGCCCAGAAGCTGCGCTGCGCTTCCAGCGTCGACCCGTCGAAGGAGGCCATCCCAGCGGCGCGGCCCCGCGCCAGCGACAATGCGCCGGTAAGGCCAATGGCGACGCTTCGCGTGGTGTCGGGTGTTGCGGTCAGGCCAGCAGCTCCTTGATGACTTCCGAGTAAAGCGCGCTCAGCGCGTGCAGTTCGGCCACAGGCACGCATTCATCGACCTGATGCATGGTGTTGCCGACGCCGCCAAGCTCCGCCACCGGGCACAACCGGGTAATGAAGCGAGCGTCGGAGGTTCCGCCCCCGGTGTCCAGGGCCGGGGTGATGCCGGTGGCACGGATAGTTGCGCGGACCAGCGCGTCGACGAAAGGACCAGGCGGCGTGATAAAGCTTTCGCCACTGATGACAACGCGCAGGTCGTACCGCGGGGCATGGCGGGCGAAGGTCTCGCGCAGTTGCGCCGTCAGGGTGGCGGCGGTGTGCCGCTCGTTGAAGCGGATGTTGAGGAAGGCGCGGGCCTGGTTGGGAATGATGTTGGTGACGGTGTTGTCCACCGCCATCCCGGTGACCTGCAGGGTGCTGGCCTCGAAGAATTCGCTGCCTGCGTCAAGCGGCGTGGCGGTCAGTTCGGCGAGCGCGGCGAGCAGCCGGTGCACCGGGTTGTCCGCCCGTTGCGGGTAGGCGCTGTGGCCCTGCGTGCCATGCACGGTGACCCAGGCATTCATGCTGCCGCGCCGGCCGATCTTCAGCGTGTCGCCCAGCACGGCTTTGGAGGTCGGCTCGCCCACCAGCGCCATGTCGGGGACGTGGCCGTTCAGCGCCATCCATTCCAGCACGCGCATGGTGCCGTCCAGCGCCGGGCCTTCCTCGTCGCCGGTGATGAGAAGCGACAGGGAGCCGGCATTGGTTTCGGGGATGGCTGCGATGAAGGCGGCGATGGCGCCCTTCATGTCCTGCGCCCCGCGGCCGTACAGGATGCCGTTGGCGATCTGCGCGGCGAAGGGCGGATGCACCCATGCAGCGGCGTCGCCGGGGGGCACGACGTCGGTGTGGCCGGCAAAGCAGAAATGCGGCGCGGCGGTGCCGCGGCGGGCGAACAGATTGTCCACCTCGCCGAATGGCAGCCGCCAGCAAGTGAAGCCGCGGGCTTCGAGCGCGGACTGCACGACGCCCAGCGCGCCGTCATCGGACGGGGTGACGGAGGCGCGGCGGATCAGGTCGCGCGCCAGGCCAACAGGGTCACCCGCCGTCATTCACCCGCCGCCATTCATCGGTCAGGGCGCCGGTGTGACCCCAGTCCTGATCAGCGATCTCCTGGATGATGGCATGCGTGTGCTCGGCTTCTTCCCCAGCACACGGGCCAGCGTCGCGGTGAAGCCCCGCAAGATCGTCGCTTTCTTGTGTCAGCTGAAGAGTGACGAC
>JACMRO010000133.1 GCA_014376425.1 Rubritepida sp. | reverse complement strand
TGGCCCCCCCTCCGGCGCGGTCTGCCTGTTCCTGTGCGGCACGGTGGGGTTGATCGCCACGGGGCTCATCGTGATGATCACCGGATACTACACCGGTACCCAGTTCCGCCCGGTGAGAAGCATCGCCGAAGCATCGCAGACGGGGCATGGCACGAACGTCATCCGCGGCCTGGCGGTGAGCATGGAGAGCACGGCCATTCCGGCCCTGATCATCATCTTCGGCATCATCAGCACCTATGCGCTGGCGGGGCTGTACGGCGTCGCGATTGCCACCACCACCATGCTGGCGCTGGCCGGCATGATCGTGGCGCTGGATGCCTTCGGCCCGGTGACGGACAATGCCGGCGGCATCGCCGAGATGGCCGGCATGCCGCCCGAGACGCGTGTGACCACCGACGCGCTGGACGCGGTGGGCAACACCACCAAGGCGGTGACCAAGGGCTACGCCATCGGCTCGGCCGCGCTGGGCGCGGTGGTGCTGTTCGCCGCCTACACGCAGGACCTGAACTTCTTCATCACCAATGCGGCGACGTATCCCTATTTCGCGGGCATGACGGCGATCGATTTCAGCCTGGCCAACCCCTATGTCGTGGTCGGCCTACTGTTTGGCGGCATGCTGCCCTACCTGTTCGGCGGCATGTGCATGACGGCGGTGGGCCGGGCCGCGCAAAGCGTGGTCGAGGAAGTCCGACGCCAGTTCCGCGAAAAGCCCGGCATCATGCTGGGTACCGAGAAGCCCGACTACGCAAGGGCGGTGGACCTGCTGACCAAGGCCGCGATCAAGGAGATGATCATTCCCTCGCTGCTGCCGGTGCTGTCGCCGGTGGTCTGCTACTTCGTGATCTACGCCATTGCCGGAAAGGGCGCGGCCTTTGCCGCACTGGGCGCCATGCTGTTGGGCGTGATCGTCAACGGCTTCTTCGTCGCGGTTTCGATGACCACGGGCCGCGGCGCTTGGGACAATGCCAAGAAGTACATCGAGGAAGGCAATTACGGCGGCAAGGGCAGCGAGGCCCACAAGGCCGCGGTGACCGGCGACACGGTGGGCGACCCGTACAAGGACACGGCCGGCCCCGCGGTGAACCCGATGATCAAGATCACCAACATCGTGGCGTTGCTGCTGCTGGCGATGCTGGCGCATTGAACCCGGGCGGGGGGCCTACGTGCCCCCCGCCACCGCAGCCCCGCCATCCACCAGGAGCTCTGTCCCGGTGATGAACCGCGCCTCGCTGCTGAGCAGGAAAAGCGCGGCGTGGGCCACATCCCAGCCGTCCCCCATATGCCCCATTGGCACCAGCGCGTGCCGCCGTGCGATCAGCTCCGCCGCGTCGTTGGCGCCGAGCTGCCCCACCAGCCGGTGCTCCACCAGCGGGGTGTGCATCAATCCCGGCACCACGGTGTTGCAGCGGATGCCCTCCTTCGCATGGCGGATGGCGACGGACCGGCTCAGCCCGATCACCGCCATCTTCGACGCCGTGTAGCCGACATGGGGCCGCGTCGGGGAAACCCGCAGCGCCGCGATCGAGGCCAGGTTGACGATGGCCCCGCCACCGCGCGCCCGCATCAGCGGAATGGCGTGCTTGCAGCCCAGAAAGGCGCTTTTCAGGTTGTGCTGCAGCTGACGGTCGAAGACTTCCTCCGCCATATCCTCGGCACCGCCCGGCGCGCTGCCGCCGACATTGTTGACCAGCAGGTCCAGCCCGCCGAAGCGCGCCACGCATGCCGCCATCGCCTCGGCCACGGCGTCGCTGTCGGTCGCATCCGCCGGGTGCGCCACCGCCTCCAGCCCCTCGGCCGCCAGCAGCCGCATGGTTTCGTCCAGTCCCTCCCGGTGCAGGTCGGTGCAAAAGACCCGGGCGCCCTGGCGGGCCAGCAGCACCGCGCACGCGCGGCCGTTGCCCCAGCCTGGGCCGACCGAGCCTGCGCCCGAGACGAAGGCCACCTTGCCATCCAACCGTAACATCACGCTTCTCCCCGTGTTGACCGTTCATTCAGTCGGCGCAGTCTGCCGGAGCGGCGGCAGGTATTTACCCGGCCGGGCAACCGCCGCCCGCCGTGATCGTCATCGTCACCAAACGCTTGTGCGGCCATGGGCTGCTGCGGCCATGTGGGCATCAAGCACGACTGGGCGGGCTCGGGTATCACCCATCCGTCGGGGGAAGTACGCTTTGACGGCGTGTCGCTGCGACAGCCGGGGGCCGATCCCGCGCGACCGGCGAATTGTGTGGCCGGGTGCCACAGCCTAGCGTTCGACGCTGACAAGGGGACACGCCATGCATATCACGCTCGACAACCGCGCCGCGCTCATCACCGGCGGCTCCAAGGGGCTGGGCCTGGCGATGGCGACGATGTTCGCCCAGGCCGGCGGCCATGTCGCGCTGGTAGCGCGCGGCGAGGCGGCGCTGGAGGCTGCGGCGGCTGCGATCCGTGCGGCCGCGCCGGACGCGACCGTGGTGCCGATCGCCGCCGACATTCGCACCGCCGCGGGCTGTGCCGGCGCTTTTGCCCGCGCCGAGGCAGGGCTGGGCCAGGTCGATATCCTGATCAACAACGCGGGCACCTCGCAGCGGGGGCCCTTCCTGAGCTTCAGCGACGATATGTGGGAGGACGATCTTTCGCTGAAGCTGCACGCGGCCATCCGGCTGTGCCGGACCGCGCTGCCGGGCATGCGGGCGCGGCGCTGGGGCCGGATCATCAACGTGCTGAACATCGGCGCCAAGGCGCCGGCGGCCAGCTCCACACCCACCTCCGTCTCCCGCGCCGCCGGCATGGCGCTGACCAAGGCGCTGGCCAATGAATTCGCGCCCGACAACGTGCTGGTGAACGCGCTGCTGGTCGGCATCATCGAGAGCGACCAGTGGGTCCGCAGGCACGCGGCCGAGCAGCGGAACATCAGCTGGGAGGAGTGGAAGGTGGAGCAGGGCCAACCCGTGCCGCTCGGGCGCATCGGCCGGGCCGAGGAGTTCGCGGCCCAGGCGCTGCTGCTGGCCAGCGAGATGGGCGGCTACACCACCGGCGTTGCCATCAACATCGATGGTGGCCGCAGCCCGGTCGTGTGAGGAAACTGCTTGCACGACGGGCAGGAGGACATTACACGCCCCCATAATATTACGGGGAGTTCATATAATGTCCATCAATCGTCGCGCTGCTCTGCTGGGCGCCGCCGCCACCCTGGCCACCGCCAGCATCGCCCGGGCCCAGGCCTGGACGCCGGATCGGCCGGTCCGCATCATCGTCCCCTACAACGCCGGCGGCATCACCGACGTGATCAGCCGCGGCATGGCCATCGGCCTGGGCCAGGCGCTGGGCGTCAACGTGGTGGTCGAGAACCGGCCCGGCGCCAACGGCACGGTGGGCACCCTGGCGGCGGCACGCTCGGCGCCCGACGGCACCACGCTGACGATGGGCATCACTGACACCTTCGCCATCAACCGCACCACCTTCCGCACGCTGCCCTATAGCGACGAGAACGACTTCGCCCCCGTATCCATGGTGACGCGCGTGCCGTTCGCCCTGATGGTGGGTTCGCACCGTCGCGACATCACCGACTTCGCCTCGTTCATCCGCGAGGCGCGGCGCGAGGCGGGCGGCATGACCCATGCCTCCTGGGGGGTGGGTTCTTCGTCGCACCTGGCGTTCGAATTCGTCGCCCGGGCGCAGAACTTCCAGAAGCTGCACGTGCCCTTTGCCGCGCAGGCGCCGGGGATGCAGGCAGTGGCGGCCGGCCAGGTCGACAGCATGATGCTGCCGGTGGGTGGTGCGGAGAGCCTGGCGCGCGACGCCCGGGTGAAGATCATCGCCCTGGCCCACCCCACCCGTATCGAGCTGACGCCCCAGGTGCCGACGCTGACCGAACTGGGCGTGCCGCTTGCCACCGGCCTGTGGCTGGCGCTCTACGCGCCCGCGCGCACCCCGCCGCACATCCTGGCGCGGCTGAATGAGGCGGTGCGGCAGGGCATGACCCATGAGCAGACGCTGGCCGTCTTCCGCCAGCAGGCCGGCGCGGCTGAGCATTCGACGCCGGCGGCGCTGGCGGAGTTCGCGCGGTCCGAGCGGACGCAGTGGGGCAATCTGGCGCGCGAGAAGGGCATCATCGTCGAGTAGCCCGGCCCTTGGGCAGCCCCGCCGGCGTTCTGCGCCTGGGCGGGGCAGGTTGGGGCTGGCCGCGGAAGGCCGCGCCCCGACGCGGCTTGTGGCCGCCGGCCCGTGCCGGCATCTGCCCCTGATCCCGGGGGGCTTAAGCAGATGGCGCGGATATTCGGTGGCGATGCGTGCGGTTGCGGACGCGATCACGCGGCAATGGCATGCGACACGCCGGCCGACGGCACCGGCGCTATCGGCCAGGCCGTCGACGAGGCCGTGCTGCGCGCCACCTTCCCCGATGCCGCCACCCGCCGCGCCATGGTCACCACCTTCGGCGCTGCCACCCTGCTGGCCGCGATCGCCGACGTGCTGCCGCTGGGCATCGCGCGTGAGGCCATGGCCCAGCCTGCCACGCCCGAAAAGCGCGATCTCAGAATCGGCTTCATCGCCATCACCTGCGCGACCCCCATCATCATGGCCGACCCGATGGGCTTCTACCGCAAGCACGGGCTGAACGTGGAGGTCATCCGCACCGCCGGCTGGGCGGTGATCCGCGACCGCGCCATCGCCCGCGAATTCGATGCCGCCCACATGCTGGCACCCATGCCGCTGGCGATGAGCCTGGGCGTGGGCGTGGCCTCTCCGCAGCCCTGGGCCGTCGCCGCCATCGAGAACGTCAACGGCCAGGCGATCACCCTGGCCAACAAGCACCGCGACAAGCGCAACCCGGCCAACTGGCGCGGCATGCGCTTCGCCGTGCCGTTCGATTTCTCGATCCACAACTACCTGCTTCGCGCCTATGTTGCCGAAGCCGGGCTGGACCCGGACCGCGACATCCAGATCCGCAGCGTGCCGCCGCCCGAGATGGTGGCGAACCTGCGCGCCGAGAACATCGACGGCTTCCTGGGGCCCGACCCGTTCAACCAGCGCGCGGTGTTCGACGGCGTGGGCTTCATCCACCTGCTGACGAAGACGTTATGGGATGGCCACCCCTGCTGCGCCTTCGCGGTGCCCGCCAGCATGCCGCGTGAGATGCCCGGCACCTTCGCCGCGCTGATGCGCGCCATCGTCGAGGCCACCGCCTATTCCAACGCGCCGGCCAACCGGCGCGAGGTGGCCGCCGCCATCGCCGGCCCGAACTACCTCAACCAGCCGCAGACGGTGATCGAGCAGGTGCTGACCGGCACCTTCGCGGACGGGCTGGGCCAGGTGCAGCGAGTGCCCGACCGGGTCGGCTTCCAGCCCTTCCCGTATCATTCCATGGCGATCTGGATACT
The DNA here is from genome assembly GCA_014376425.1 of Rubritepida sp. GTDB lineage: Bacteria > Pseudomonadota > Alphaproteobacteria > Acetobacterales > Acetobacteraceae > Rhodovarius. Next base: position 2,749 of record JACMRO010000133.1, on the reverse strand, counting down.
CACCCAGATGCGCCGCTGGGGGCAGCTGACGCGGGAGGTGGATTATGCCGCCGTCGCCAACCAGGTGTTCCTGGCCCTCGATGCCGGCCGCGCCATGCGCGAGCTGGGATTGGAAGTGCCGGCCGATACGATGCGGCGCGAGCGCATCCTGGGCCGCGATTTCGACCCCGCCCAGCCCGACGCCTACCTCGCCAGCTTCGCGATCCGCCGCTGATGCAGCGCGAGGTTTCGGCCTGGCGGGCGGCGCTGCTGTCGCTCGTCATCCTGGCCCTGTTCCTGGGCGGCTGGGAGCTGGCGCTGCAGGGTGCGGGCCAGGGCGGCGGCCCGGCGCTGGACCCCGAATACGCGGCCCTCCTCGGCCAGGCCGCGGCAACGGGCGGGCAGACGCCGATGCCCAAGCCATCCGAGATCGGCCGCCGGTTGTTCCAGCTGCTGAGCGACCCGTTCTACATTCGCGGCCCGAACGATCAGGGTATCGGCATCCAGATCGCCTGGTCGCTGGGGCGAGTGCTGCTGGGCTTCGGCATCGCGGCGCTGGTGGCCATTCCGCTGGGCTTCGTGATCGGCATGTCGCCGCTGTTGAACGCGGCACTGAACCCGTTCATCCAGGTGCTGCGGCCGGTCTCGCCACTGGCCTGGATGCCGCTGGCGCTGTTCACCATCCAGGACAGTTCGATCTCGGCCGTCTTCGTCATCTTCATCTGCTCGATCTGGCCGATGCTGCTGAACACGGCCTTCGGTGTCTCGGCAGTGCGGCGGGAGTGGCTGAACGTGGCGCGCACGCTGGAGGCCGGGACCTGGCGCACCGCCTTCCGGGTCATCCTGCCGGCTGCCGCGCCGACTATCCTGACCGGCATGCGCATCTCCATCGGCATTGCATGGCTGGTGATCGTGGCGGCCGAAATGCTCGTGGGCGGCACCGGCATCGGCTACTGGGTGTGGAACCAGTGGAACAATCTGAGCATCGCCGACATCTGCATCGCGATCCTGATGATCGGCCTGGTCGGGCTGGCGCTGGATCGGTTGCTGGGGCTGGCGGCGCGTGCGGTGGCCTGGAACGAGTGATGCCCTACGCAGAATGCGCCGCGCAGAGCCGCCACAAGGAAGCCTCGATGGGCGACTGCGCCCACGCCGTGCGGACGCCACCGGGGAATGTGACGCATGCCTGAGGGCTCGCTGCCAAAGGAAAAGACCGTGGTCACCAGGCCCTACGTCCAGGTCGAGGGCATCGCCCGCCGCTACGGCCCCACCACCGTGTTCGAGAACGTCTGGTTCGGGGTGAACCGGGGCGAGTTCGTCTGCCTCGTCGGCCATTCCGGCTGCGGCAAGACCACCATCCTGAACATCCTGGCCGGCCTGGACGCACCATCCGAGGGCGTCGTGCTGGCCGATGGCCGCGAGATCGCCGGCCCGTCGCTGCAGCACGCCGTCATCTTCCAGGGCCACGCGCTGGTGCCCTGGATGACGGCCGAGCAGAACGTCGCCTTCGCGCTCGGCTCCAAGCACCGCGACTGGCCACGCCACCGCCTGGCCGAGGCGGCGCGGGCGGCACTGGCCAAGGTCGGGCTGGAAGGTGCTGCAGGGCGCAAGCCATCCGAACTCTCGGGCGGGATGAAGCAGCGCGTCGGCATCGCCCGCGCCTTCGCCATCACGCCGAAGATGATGCTGATGGACGAGCCGTTCTCGGCACTCGACGCGCTGACCCGCGGCGCGCTGCAGGAGGAGGTCTCCCGCCTGGTGACCGAGGCGGGGCAGACCGCCTTCATGATCACCCATGACGTGGACGAGGCCATCCTGCTGTCCGACCGCATCCTGCTGATGACCAACGGGCCGCGGGCGCGGGTGGCCGAGGTGGTGGTGAACACCCTGCCCAAGCCGCGGGTGCGGGCGACCTTGCACCACCAGCCCGGCTATCATGCGTTGCGCGATCACATCATGGACTTCCTCATCACCCGCAGCCGCACGCTCGCGGGGGCGCCGCCCGATGGTTACGATCCGCGGCGCCCGCCGGAAGTCATCATCTAGGGGGCCTGGTCACCCCCTGGCCCCCCCCTGGGCCCCCCGACCTTCGTTCTGAAAGAGAATACCGATGAAGCGTTCCGATCTCACCGAGAAGATCCTCGACATCAAGCGCGAGCGCGACTGGTCCTGGAAGCATATCTGCGCCGAGATCGGCGGCGTGTCCGACACCATCATCGTGGGCGCGCTGCTGGGGCAGATGAAGCTGGTCAAGCCACTGGCCGCGAAGGCAGCCGCGTTATTCGGCCTGTCCGAGACCGAGCAGCGCATGCTCAACGAAATTCCCTATCGCGGCACCGCGATGCCGCCGACCGACCCACTGATCTACCGTTTCTACGAGATGGTGATGGTCAACGGCCCCGCATGGAAGGCGCTGATCGAGGAGGAATTCGGCGACGGCATCATGTCCGCGATCGATTTCGACTTCGACTTCGAGCGCATGCCGCACGCGAAGGGCGACCGGGTGAAGATCGCGATGTCGGGCAAGTTCCTGCCTTACAAATACTACGGGGCCGAACAGGGCGTCCAGGAATACGGCTTCAAGGAGGAGTGACGGCGCGCGGGGGCGGGCAGCGGGCTGAGGTTGACGTTTGATGCCTTGCTGGCGGCGAAGGGCTGCCAGCGCCAGCGCGTGCCCGACGGGTTGTGACGCCTGCTGACCTGGCGACGGCACGGGCGGCGTTCGGACGGCGCCCGCTGGTCGTCGCCGTGCCCCGCTGCTACTCCGCGC
>JACMRO010000132.1 GCA_014376425.1 Rubritepida sp. | reverse complement strand
GCCCCCTAGCCCACCTCCCGAGCCCATCCCTGGCCCGCCCCATTGGGTACGCCAAACCGGCAGTACGCAGTCGGTGCCGCTCAGCACCGCGAGCAGCTCGGCCGGGTGCGGCGGCTTGTCGCCCAGCCGGGCGCGCAGCGTGCCCAGCGCCAGCGGCGCTTCGGACAGCGCGGCGCGAATGCCGGCCCACACCGCCTGATCCAGCACCGCGTGTGAGGCACCGGTGCCCAGGCCGGGGCTTTCCTCGGGCAGCGCCCGGCTGGCCGTCAGCACCAGCCGTTCCAGCGCCGCCAACTGGTCGGCCGGACGCGCACCGCGGATGAAGACATCGGCCCGGAAGGCGCGTGGCAGGCACAGATCCTTGATGAATTCGCGCGGCGCCCCGGCGCCCAGCCCGGCCATGACCTGGAGCTGCGACGGCTCGCAGAACAGCCCGGGCAGCGCCTCGAACAGATGCGCGCTGCCGACGAAGCTGAGCTTCGCGGCCCCCAGCTCGCGCGCCAGCTCGGCCTGGAAGCAGGGCCGCCAATGCGCGGTGAGGAATTCCTGCGCCACGAAGCCGGGCTCCAGCACCGCCGGGTCGGCCAGCAACCGGGCCAGCATCGGGCTGCGAGGCAGGGGCAGGCCGGGGGCCAGGTCGCGCAGCCGGCCCATCGCGCGCTGCGCCGCCGCCGCAGCCTCGCCCGCCCCGCTGCCGAACGCCCCTGCCAGATGCCGCAGTAGCCGTTGCAGGCCAGCATCCACGCCCGCCGCGGGCAGCGCGTTGTAGCCGACATAGACCAGGCCGCCCGGCTTCAGGCGCCGCGCCAGCCGCCGCACGGTGCCCCCCCGCACGGCGTCAGACACCCAGGACCAGACGCCGTGCAGCATGACGACGTCCAGCGGCGGCAGGCGGTCCATCTCGGCGTCTGCCATGGCGCCCAGATCGGCCTCGCTGGACAGCGCATTGGGCAGGGCGGCAGTGGCGGCGAACTGGCTCGCCTCGGCGATCGACGCCGGTTCGGCATCCAGCCCCAGCACGGTCCATTCGGGGTTGGCGGCGGCCAGCAGGTTCGCGGTGTAGCCGCGGCCGCAGCCCAGATCGGCTACCGCCATCCGCGCCCGCGGCGCCCAGTCGACGCCGGCCATGGCGCAGACCAGCGCGAGGTGCCCGGGCGTCTGCGCCGCCTGGAAATTCACCGAGTAGCCGCTGCCGGCGGCGAAGCCACGCGCCCAGGCGGCCGTCATCAGACGATGCCGAAGCGGCGCCAGACCGGCAGCCTCTCGCGCAGCATGGTGCCCACCGTGTCATGCGCCTGGCCGAAGCCTTCCTCCGTGAGATCGGGCAGGATCCGGCCGATGATCCGCGACAGCTTGGGCTCCGGTTGCACCGATTCGGGCTGAACCGAGAGCGCCAGCTCCAGCCAGGTGCAGGGCAGGCCGGCGGCGGCGACCGGCGAAGCCATGGCGTATTGCCCGCCACGCTTGCCCTCGGCCGCATAGGTCTCGGCCACGGCGGCGTTGAAGCGCTGGGTCGCCGGCGTCGGGCCCGCCGCCTCACGCAGGGCGGGCAGCACGCAGCCGGTGCCGGCCAGCACGGTCAGCAATTCGGCCGCGTTGGGATGCCGGCCGGGGGTGAGGTGGCGCAGCCGGCCCAGGCCCTGCGGCGCATCGTTCAGCGCCGCCGCGATCGGCCCCCATAACTCGGCCGGGATTTCCGCCTGGCCGACCTGGACGCCCAACCTGGGCGATTCCTCTCCCATTAGCTTGCATCCGGCAACCACCAGCCGGTCCATAGCCCGCTCGGGATCGGTACGGCGCAAGCCACGGACGAAGACATCGCGCCGGAATGGACGG
>JACMRO010000131.1 GCA_014376425.1 Rubritepida sp. | reverse complement strand
GTCGGACAGGATGATGTCGCGCAGCCGGGCGCGCACCTCGCGCACCTCTGCATTGCCTTCGGCCGCCTTGGGGTAGCGGCGGTCGGCGAAGACCCACAGGAAGCGGCCCTCCTGCGCGTGCAGCACGCCGTGATTGACCAGGCGGGTCAGCAGCGTCGCGCGGAACGCCTCGCCCTGCCCGCCCAGCTCGCCGATCCAGTAGCGGCTGTCGCGTGGTGCTGGCCTTGCGGCAATGAGCTCCAGGGCACGGTCCAGCACCGCGTCGCCGGTGGTTTGCATGCCCGTCACGGTCAACTGCGTCAGGTCGGTGTCGATCCGGCCCAGCAGCGACAGCTCCATCAGCACGGCGCCGGCGATGGCGAAATCGGCGGCCGGCGGCGGCAGGCCAACAGGGCGGCCGGTGCGGTCATCGAGGAGGAGGAGCATGATCTCCTCGGGCATGGTGAGCTGCATGGGGCAGAGCCTAGCGCGCGGCCTGCCGGGAGCGGAAGGGTGCTTTACCATTCCTTCACACATGCCGCCGCAGCCTGACCGCATGGAAAACCAGGACGAAGTGCGCGAATCACGCCTGCGGCTGGCCCGCCACCTGGCGGAACTGCACCGGCTGCATCTGGCCATGCTGGCCGATGCGCGCGGGCTGAAGCGCTTCACCACCGCCGGGCGGCCACTGGTCGAGGCCGAGCTGACGTCCGAGCTGCTGGAACAGTACCTCTCCGCCAGCGATGCCTTTGCGGAGAACATGCGAGGGCGAATGGAGGCCCGGCTGGGGCTGCTGCGGCGGAGCGAGCCGCAAGGCGCCGGGATGCGGGCGGAGGATGCGCTGGGGCACGGCGCCTTCTGGCTGATCTATTCGCGGCTATGCGCAGTGCTCAGGCGGCTGGAGCGACGGTAGCGTGACGCCGGCCCAGGACCGGCCCTGGGCCGTGGACCAGATCGATCGATCAGGCTGCAGCACGTGCCATCACTGGCGGATCAGCGTGCCCGCCCCGCCATCGGTGAACAACTCACGCAGCACCGCGTGCGGGACGCGGCCATCCAGGATCACCGCACCCTTCAGCCCCTGTTCCAGCGCGTAGATGCATGTCTCCACCTTGGGGATCATGCCGCCCGAGATCATCCCGCTGGCGATGCCTGCGCGCACTTCGGCGACGGTCATTTCGGGAATGAGCTCGCGGCGCTCATTCAGCACGCCTGGCACATCGGTCAACATCAGCATGCGTTCGGCCGCCAGCGCGCCGGCCACAGCGCCCGCCACCGTGTCGGCGTTGATGTTGTAGGTCTGACCATCCACACCCACGCCCACGGGCGCGATGACCGGCACAATGTCGGCGCCGATCAGCAGTGTCAGCACGCGAATGTCCACATGCTCGGGCTCACCCACCAGCCCCAGGTCGAGCACTTTTTCGATGTTGGATCCGGGGTCGCGCACCGTCCGCACCAGCTTGCGCGCGCGGATCAGGTTGCCGTCCTTGCCCGAAATGCCAACCGCCAGCGCGCCGGCCCGGGTGATCGCGTTGGCCACCTGTTTGTTGACGGTGCCGGCCAGCACCATCTCAACCACCTCAACCATCTCGTCATCGGTGACGCGCAGGCCCTGCACGAAGGTGCTCTGGACGTTGAGCCGCTTGAGCATCGCGTTGATCTGCGGCCCGCCGCCATGCACCACCACGGGGTTGATGCCGACCTGTTCCAGCAGCGCGATGTCGCGGCCGAAGCGGTTGGCCGCCTCCTCCTCACCCATCGCGTGGCCGCCGTATTTCACCACCACGATCTTGTCGTCGTAGCGCTTGAGGTGGGTCAGCGCGCCCGCCAGGATTTCCATCTGGGCCTGTTTGGTGTCGGACATGGCGGTCGGCTATCCTCAACGGGGCGCGGGGGTTGTCGCCTAATAGGGGCGCGCGGGGTTTGTCGGGCAATGGGCGCGGGAGTTGTCGTCCTATGGGCGCGACGGTTGTCGCCCACGGGGGCGCGGAGGTTGTCGCCCGGGGGGCGCGGGGTGGCAACCGGGGGGCGCGGGGTGGCAAACGGGGCGCGCGGAGTCGCAACCGGCCGCGCCGGGTGGCCACCGCGGTGTGCGTAGCGGCCTTGCAACGGCGGGGTCCGCGGCCGATCTCCATGTCCATGTTCCGCTTCGACAATTCCTACGCCCGCCTGCCCGATCGCTTCTACGCCCGCCTGCCGCCGACGCCGGTGGCAGCGCCGCGGCTGCTGTGGGCCAACGCGCCGCTGGCCGGCCGGCTGGGGCTGGACATGGCGGAGCTGGACGCCGCGACACTCGCCGGCAACACGCTGCCGCCCGGCGCCGAGCCCATCGCGCAGGCTTATGCCGGGCACCAGTTCGGCGGCTTCACGCCGCAGCTGGGCGATGGCCGCGCCATCCTGCTGGGCGAGCAGATCGCGCCGGATGGCGCCCGCTTCGACATCCAGCTGAAAGGCTCCGGCCCCACCCCCTGGTCGCGCCGGGGCGATGGCCGGGCCGGGCTGGGGCCGGTGATGCGCGAGGTGCTGATCAGCGAGGCAATGGCCGCGCTGGGCATCCCAACCACGCGCTCGCTGGCCATGGTCGCGACCGGCGAGACGGTGATGCGCGAGACGCCGGTGCCGGGCGGGGTGCTGACGCGCATCGCCGCCAGCCACATCCGTGTCGGCACTTTCCAATACTTCGCGGCCCGCGGCGACACCGAGGGGCTGGCCCTGCTGGCGGAATACACCCGCGCCCGGCACCACCCGCAGGCCGCAGGTCCGCTTGGGCTGCTGCACGCCGTCGTCGCGGCGCAGGCAGCCCTCATCGCCCGCTGGCTGCTGGTGGGCTTCATCCACGGGGTGATGAACACCGACAACATGACGCTTTCGGGCGAAACGATCGACTACGGCCCCTGTGCCTTCATGGATGCCTACGAGCCCTCGATGGTGCTGAGTTCGATCGATCATGGTGGCCGCTACGCTTATGCCCGGCAGCCTTCCATCGCCCAATGGAACCTGGCGCGCCTGGCCGAGGCGATGCTGCCGCTGCTGGGCGACACCGAGGCGGCGCGGATGGCGGCCGCGCATGCGGCGCTGGACGGTTTCGCGCCGGCTTTCGAGGACGCCTACATGGGCGGGTTGGCGCGCAAGCTGGGCCTGGCGACGCGTGACGACGCGCTGGCCCAGTCGTTGCTGGCGCTGATGGCCGAGGGCCAGGCCGACTTTACCAACACCTTCCGTGCCCTGGCCGATGCGGCCGAGGGCGATGATGCGGTGCGCGCGCAGTTCGCCGATCCGGCGGGGTTCGATGCATGGGCCGCCGGTTGGCGGCCGCTTCTGCAACCGGGTGCGGCGGCCGCGATGCGGGCGGTGAACCCGGCGGTCATTCCGCGCAACCACCGGGTGGAGGAAGCCATCGCGGCCGCGGTGGCGGACGACGACCTGGCGCCATTCGAGGCCCTGATGGCCGCGCTGGCCAGGCCCTTCGACACCGCGCCGGAGCTGTTCACCCGCCCGCCGGCCACCGGCGAACGTGTGCTGGCGACCTTTTGTGGCACCTGAAGGGCCTCAGTTCAGCCGCGCGGTGCGACCCTGGCGCAACATCGCGGTCACATCCGCCGGTTGAGCGAAGCGGGGAAAGCTGCCGGCCGCCAGCGCGTCCAGGCTCGGCGCCGGCAGGTTGAGGCGTGAGGCATAGACCCAGGAATAGCTCAGCACGCGCTGGACGAAGGCGCGGGTCTCGTTGATCGGAATGCTCTCGATGAACAGTAGCGGGTCCTGCCGGTGCTGCTGGCTCGGCACCCACCGGGCCAGATTGCCGGGCCCGGCGTTATAGGCCGCCAGCAGCCGGATCAGGTCGCCGCCGACCGTCTCATGCCGTGCCAGGTAATGAACGTAGCGCTGGCCGAGCTCGAGACCAAAGCCGACCTCGTGCAGGCGGTTTGCATTCTCGCCGCGCAGGCTAGGGTCGTTGGCGATGTAGCTGGCGGTGGCGGGCATGATCTGCAGGATGCCGCGGGCGCCGGCGCGGGAGACGGCGGCGGGATCGAAGCGGCTTTCCTGCAGGGCCAGAGCGTAGAGCAGCGCCGGGTCCACTCGGTAGCCGCCATCGGGCATCAGCGTGGGTAGCGGGAAGCGGGCGAAATCGCGCGGGCGGCCATCCTCGCTCTGGCTGGCGGCGGCGACCTGGGTAGCCAATGCGGTCATGCCGGCCTGGCCGGCGAAGGTCAGGATCGCCTGGGTCAGCAGCGGATTGCCACGGCCGCGGCGCCACAGCAGGCGCAGCTCCTCCTCCGCCCGGCCGCGCTGGCCGACCTGGAGCAGCGCCATCGCACGCCACCCGCCGGCCGTCTCGGCCAGGGCGGACGCGTCGGCCGCCGGGTTCTCCCAGGCGAAGCCCGACGGCAAGCCCAGGGTGCGGCGGGCCAGCATGCCGTAGAAGGTACGCGGCTCCTGCGCCGCCTGCAGCATCCAGCCGACATAGGCCTGCGGACGGCGGGCGCGGACAGCGGCGCGCGCGGTCCAGAAGGCGGCGGCCGCGCGCAGGGCGGGCGGCGCGGTTTCAGCCCGCGCGGCGCGTTCGAAGAAACCCAGCGCCTGGTCGTACTGGTCGAGCGCCCAGGCGGCCAGCCCGGCCTGAAAGGCGGCCTGGGCGTTGTTGGCCGAACCGCGCAGCGCCTCGCCGGCAACCCGCAGCGCTTCGCCATCCTGCCCCATGCGGAACAGCGCCTCCGCCACCTCGGCGCGCAGCTGCGCGGCATAGCCGGGGGTTATGGCGCCGGCGCGGGCGATAGCCGCCAGCGCCTGGGCCGGTTGGCCCTCGGCAATGCGCGCGGCCACGGTGCGGTCGAGCGCGCCGTTGCGCACCAGGGAGGGGCCGTTGGGCCGGTCCTCAGGCAGCACTTCCAGCGCCTGGGCGGGAATGTCGGGCTGCGCCGGCGGCGGCGGCAGGGAGGCGCCGCGGGGCAGGCGCTCGGACAGCAGCCCGTGCAGTACGGTGGCATCGGGATGGTCCGAATGATCGGACAGCCAGGCCTGCAGCTCGGGAATGCGAAGGTTGGCGGTGGCGCGCAGATATCGATCGGCCAACAGGTGGCCCATCAAACGGCGGTCATCCAGCCGCTCAGTCTCCCGCGCGGCGGCCAACAGGTCGCCACGCGCCTGTGCCTCGAATGCCCGACGCATGCGGGCGGCGTCGGCCGCGCCCATGACGGCAGCCGGCGGCGCCATGCGCTGCGTCGCGCGGCTGGCGGTGGCGATGGTGTCGGGAGCCTGCTGTGCCCTGGCATGGCAGCTCCAGGTCAGGGCTGCCGCCAGGGCCACCCCCCCGAATGAGATCCAGGGGTGGGAGCGGGCCGCTGGGAGGGATGCTTCCATGGCTCGCAACCGTTACGGGCCGATGAACAGACGCGCAACCCCGTTTTTTTCGCACTCAGAGTGAAACTTGAGCAAAGCTGCGACAACTCAACGGTTTGCCAAGCTAAATGAAAGCTCTGTGGCGGACTGCCACAATCTAGCCCTCATTCATGCGGCGGTGCAGCATCAGCCAGTCAGCCCATGCCTCGCGTTTGGCTAGGGGCGTTGGAGTCAGATTGGCCGGATGCAAGGTCACCAGGACCGGCAGGACTTTCGACGGCTCGAATTCCACTTCGCTCCACTTGCCCCGCAGCCGCGAAATACTGTCGCGCCGACCGAGCACGGTCTTGGCCGCGGTCCCGCCGAGAAGCACCAGCAGGCGGGGTCGCGCCAGGACGACGTGGCGGCGCAGAAAGGGCAGGAAGAGCGCCAGCTCCTGCTCGGTAGGGCTGCGGTTGCCGGGCGGGCGCCACGGCAGAATGTTCGTCAGATATGCGTTGGTGGCGCGCGAAACCCCGATGCTGGCAAGCATCTGGTCCAGCAGGCGGCCCGCCGGGCCCAGGAAAGGCAGGCCCTGGCGGTCTTCATCGGCGCCGGGCGCGTCGCCCACCAGCATGACCGGTGCGCCCGGCACGCCATCGGCGAAGACGAGCTCGGTTGCCGTCTGGTGCAGGGTGGAGCCGGTGAAGCCACGCATGGCGTCCCGCAACGCGTCGAGCGTGGTGGCGGCGGCGGCCAGGGCAGCGGCTTCGCTGGCACCGGGCGGGGTGGGGCGGGTGGAGGTGCCGGGCGCCGAGCCGGGCGCTGAGGCGGGCGCCGGGCCGGGCGCCCAAACGGGCGCGGCGGCGATAGCGGCGTTGGCGCGCAGCCCGGCCGGCGCGTCGTCCAACGCCTCGTCGGCGCCGAAGTCGAGTTGCAGCCGCAACGCCGCCAGCAGGGCCGCCCGGTCCTCCATCCCTTACAGACCTCCCTACCATTCGCTACATGCTGCTTATGGCGGAACCAGGAGAGACGCGCGATGGCTGAGCGGGAAGCGATGGAGTTCGACGTGCTGATCGTAGGCGCCGGCCCGGCTGGGTTGGCCGCCGCAATCCGCCTGAAACAGCTCTCGCCCGATGTCACCGTCTGCGTGGTGGAGAAGGGCGGCGAGGTGGGCGCCCACATTCTCAGCGGCGCGGTGCTCGAGCCGCGCGCGCTGGACGAATTGCTGCCGGACTGGCGCGAGGACCAGCCGGCGCTAACCACCCCGGCGGGCGAGGATCGCTTCATGCTGCTGACGGAGCGCCGCGCCATCAAGCTGCCGACGCCGCCGCAGATGAACAACCACGGCAACTACATCGTGTCGTTGGGCAATGTCGCGCGCTGGCTGGCCGTGCGTGCCGAGGCGCTGGGCGTCGAGATCTACCCGGGCTTCGCGGCGTCGGAGACGATCATCGAGGATGGTGTGGTCAAGGGTGTCGTCGCCGGCGTCATGGGCATCACGCGGGAGGGCGAGGAAGGGCCGAATTATCAACCGGGGATGGAGCTGCGCGCCGCCTGGACCCTGTTCGCCGAGGGCTGCCGCGGCTCGCTGACCAAGAAGCTGTTCGACACCTATCAGCTGAATGCCGGCGTGCAGCCGCAGACCTACGCCATCGGCATCAAGGAGCTTTGGCAGATCCCGAAGGAGCGCCATACGCCGGGCCTGGTGTGGCACTCCACCGGCTGGCCGCTGAAGAGCGATACCTATGGCGGCAGCTGGCTTTACATGCTGGGCGATGACCTGGTGAGCGTGGGGTTCGTGATCGGGCTGGACTATCCGAACCCGTGGCTGAATCCGTTCCAGGAATTCCAACGCTTCAAGACCCACCCGGCGGTGCGCCCGATGCTGGATGGGGGCAAGCGCATCAGCTACGGCGCGCGGGCACTGAACGAAGGCGGCTTCCAGTCGATCCCCAAGCTGATCTTTCCCGGCGGCGCGCTGATCGGCGACACGG
>JACMRO010000011.1 GCA_014376425.1 Rubritepida sp. | reverse complement strand
TCGATCGCGACCGGCATGTTGGTCAGCACCGACGGGCTGCCCGGCCCGGTCACGGTAAACAGGTTGGGGAAGCCTTCGACCTGCAGGCCGAGATAGGATCGCGGCCCCGCCGCCCACACATCGCGCAGCGCCACCCCGTCGCGGCCGGTGATGTTGAGCCGAAGTAGCGGCCCGGTCATGGCATCGAAACCGGTAGCGAAGACGATGATATCGAGCGGGTACTCGGCCGAGGCGGTGCGGATGCCGGTGGGCGTGATCGCCACGATCGGGTCGGCCTTCACATCCACCAAATGGACATGGGGCAGGTTGAAGGTCTCGAAATACCCACTGTCGATGGGCGGCCGCTTGGCGGCGTAGGGGTGGTCGATATCCGACAGCAGCCGGGCCTTTTCCGGGTCGGTCACGATCTGCCGGATTTTTCGCAGGATGAATTCGGCCGCGGTGGAGTTGGCGTCGAGGTTGGTCGTGATATCGCCGAATTCGGAACGGAATTGCAGCCCGCCGGTCTGCCAGGCCTGCTCGAACAGCGCCTCGCGCTCCGCGGCCGGCACCGACAGCGCCGAGCGATCATTGATGCGGAACCAATGGCCGTTACGGGTCTCCCGCATGGTTTGCACGATCTCGCCGTAATGCGCCTGCACCCAGGCGCGGAATTCCGGCGTCAGCGGCGCATTGCGGGCCGGTGTCGAGTAGTTCGCGGTACGCTGGAACACGGTCAGCGCGGCGGCCTGCACCGCGATCACCGGCACCGACTGGATGCCGGTGGACCCGGTGCCGATCTGCCCGACGCGCAGGCCGGTGAAATCCACCCCCTCGTGCGGCCACTCGCCGGTGTGCAGCCAGCGGCCCTGGAAGCTGTCCAGCCCCGGTATGGCCGGCACATTGGCGGTGGAGAGGCAGCCCACCGCGGTAATCAGGAAGCGTGCCGCGTAGGACTGCCCGGCCTCCGTCTCCACCCGCCACAGCGCATGCGGCCCGTCCCAGCGCGCGGCGGTGACGCGGGTGCCGAAGCGGATGTCGCGCCTCAGGTCGAACCGCTCCGCCACATGGGTCATGTAGCGCATGATTTCGGGCTGGCCGGGATAGCGTTCGGACCATTCCCATTCGCGCAGCAGCGAGTCCGAGAAACTGTAGCAGTAGGAATGGCTCTCGCTGTCGCAGCGCGCGCCCGGGTAACGGTTCCAGTACCAGGTGCCGCCGACATCCTCGCCCGCCTCCAGGACCAGCGCATCCAGCCCCAGCCGGTCACGCAGGCAGAGCAGCTGGTACATGCCGGAGAAGCCGGCGCCGATGATCAGGGCGTCCAGCACGCGCGGGTTGATGGAGGTGTCGGGCATGGCTGCGTTCCTCGGCTGGCCTTGAATTGAGCGGGAGAACGCTCGGCAGGGCAAGGGCCAGCCGCGCCGGCGTCGTTTGCCCGGCTTCCAGCTGCCCGCCGCCGGGGGCGATGTGAGCCGCGGAAACCCGGCCTAATCGCACTGTCCAGCATGCCTGGGCTGACGATGTGCTGAGCCCTGGTTTTGCCATCCGCAGCCTAAGAGCTGGTACCCCGGCTTACCCGGCAGTCAATGCGGCGCCCGAGCCACCGTCCAGTTCCAGCGCCGCAATATTCCGGGCCAAGGTAACGCTACCCCCTTCCAACTAAGAGAGGGTATCCCGGCTCACCCGGCAGCCAATGCGGCGCTCCAGCCGCTGTCCAGTTACAGCGCCGTAAAGTGCTGAGCCATGCGCAACGCTACCCCCTTCCAGCGCCGCGTCGCGGGCTCGGGGCCGGATCACGCCCGCGCCTCCAGCCGTGCCAGGTCGGGCACAGCCAGGATGTTGAGATGCTGGGGGAAGGCGTCGCGGTCGGCAGGCCGCATCGGCGTCAGTGTCAGGTTGCAGCGGCCAGCGGCGTGGTCAGCCTGCGCGCTCAGCGCGAAGATCCGGTAGTCATGGCCGGCCAGCAGATGCAGCGGCGCCGCCCAGTCGCCGCCGGGCGTATCGGTGCGGCATTCCATCACGATGGCGGGGCGATGGCGCGCCAGCAGCCCGGCGGCGCCCCGCAGCGCGGCCAGCTCGGCGCCCTCGATGTCGAGCTTGATGAGATGCGGTGGTGGCAGGTCCAGCCCGTCCAGGCGGCGCAGCGCGACCTCGGTGCCGGCCTCGACGGTCAGCAGGCTCGCACCGCCGCTCAGCGCCGGCTGGCTCAGGAGCGCCGTGCCGTCGGTGGCACCCAGCGCCAGGCGCAGCAGCCGGATCGGCAGGCCCAGCGCTTGCGACAGGGCTGCGAGGTCGGCGGCAGGGCGCGGTGCAGGTTCGATCGCCACCACCTCGCCGTGGAAGCCCGGCCGCAGCGCCGCCTGCAGCGCGAAACAGCCCCAGTTGGCGCCGGCGTCGATGAAGACGCCGTCATCGGGCAGCAGCAGTTCGATGGCGGCTGTCACATCGGGCTCGTAGCCGTCGGGGAAGCTGTCTCGGTCGGCGGCGATGAACTGGCTGTTGCGCATGTCCACCCTGACCGCTTCGTCGCCCACCTCCAGCGTGTCGGCGAAGGGGTCGCCTTCCAGCAACTGGCGATACAGCTCGGACAGGAAATGCGGTGGCGGCGCCACGTACCAGCCGTGCCGCAGCAGCCGCGCCGCTACGCTGTCGCCGCGCAAGCGAAAGGTCAGCCGCAAGGGTAGGGAAAACCTCATTCGGGCTTGCGGACCAGCCACTTCACCTCGGTGCCCATCAGCTTCAGCCCATGCTCGGCGACGAAACGGTTCACCGCGCGCACGGTGCCGGGCCAGCCGGTGGTGTAGTCATCGCCGAACAGGATGCCGCCCGGCTTCAGCAGCGGCCAGAAGCCGGCAATGTCGGCCGCCACCTCCGCTTCGTCATGACCCGCGTCGACATAGACCGCGTCGGCCACCACCCCGTAGGCGGCAAGCAGGCCCGCGGCGCAGCCCGAGGTCATCGGCAAGTGGCGGATGCGGGTCTGGTGGCCGGTGTGAACCACGTTGCGGATGAACTGGCCGAACATGTCTGGATAGCCGTCGCGGAGCCGCAGCATCTTCCGGTTCTCGGCCACCCGCCACAGACTCTCGTTCGAACCCAGCCAGGTATCGACGCATAGTACGATGCCGGGAATGGAGAAGTCGCGCACCAAATCGGCCATACGGATGGCCGAGGCGCCTTTCCAGCTACCGAGTTCGATGACCACCAGCGGATGGAAGTGACGCAGGACGTAGTCGAAGATCGGATCCTGGTCGCCCCAACCCTGCAGGTCCGGCTCAAAGCCTGTGGTCTGCAGACGGTCGTAATCCAGGTTGAGCCCGATGTCGTCGAGCATGGCCAATAGCCGGGCTTTACGTTCGGTGGGCGTGTCCTGCTCGGGCATGACGCATATTGACCGAAAAAGCGGACAAAAAAAGTGGCGGGTCCCGAAGGGCCCGCCAAGTTTAGGGAGGAAACGTCCAAGAAAGACAGACGGGAGAGCGAACTCGCCCGCTGCTGGGTGTTAGATAGAAGGCCGATCGTTCGTATGCAAGCAAAATATCGCATTGCAGCATAATAAAACATCGAAGTGGCGGTCAGGGCCGGCTGGCACGAGCCTTGCGCTGCCTGCGCCATGCGCTTCTGCCCCCTCGGCTTCATTCTCCTGCTGGTGGCTGGCCCTGCCTGGTCCAACCCATCGCAGCTTTGCCGTGCCGCGATTGCACAGGCGGAGCGGGAGGCCGCCATTCCGGCCGGGCTCATGCAGGCCATCGGCCGGGTCGAATCCGGCCGGCGCAGCCCGGAAACCGGTGTCTTCGGCCCCTGGCCCTGGGTCATCAACGCGGAAGGGCAGGGCAGGTTTTTCCCAGACGCCCCGGCAGCGATTGCCGCCGTACGGGAATTGCAGGGCCGAGGTGTGCGGATCATCGACACCGGCTGCATGCAGATCAACCTGCATCACCACCCCAACGCCTTCGCCAACCTGGAGGAAGCGTTCGACCCCGTCGCCAATGCCCGCTACGCGGCGAACTTCCTGATTCGCCTCAACGAGACCAGGCGCGACTGGGCGGTCACCGCTGGCCACTACCATAGCCAGACGCCCGAACGGGCCGAGGGCTACCGCGCCCGCGTACTGGCCGCCTGGCCCGAGGAGATCGCGCGGCTGCAGCGCGAGCCGCCGGGGCCGGTGCTGGCCCTGCTGTCGGCCACGTCCCGCGCCCTACCGCATGCCGCCCTGTCCCCGGTCAGCAGCCTATCGAATGGCGGCGAGGCGGCGCGGGTCATCCCCATTGCGGGGGGCGCCGGCCGGGGCCTCGACGCTTATCGCGCGCAGCCCGTCTCGATTTCCGGCCGCAGCATGGTGCTGCTGCCGCAACGCCTGCTTACACGGTGAGGAGCTTTGCACGGCCGCATCGTCCCCCAGCCCCGACATCAGGGCGAGGCGATGGCCAAGGACCGGGCGAAGTCCTGGTATTGCTCTGCCAGGCAGCGCCAGGCGCGGGGTGCGGGCTTCTGACACTTGCGGCCGATGCCTAACATGGCGATGCGCGGCGCTTCGAAGCGCAGATCGTGCTCCACCGAGGTCGGCCACGTCTTCAGCGCATCGACCGAGAAGGTGCCGGACCTCGCACTGAGCAGCGTGCGGAGGGCCAACTCACGCGACCCGGACCACCGCCGGGTTAACGATGCCGACCTGGGGCACGTGAAGCGCGCCCGCCAGCCCTGCCGGCGGGGCCGGGATGACGGCACTCGGGGCTTGGTCCAGCCCGTTCAGCGCGCATTCACCAGCAGGATGCCCAGGCTGACCAGCGCCAGCGCGGCCAGGAAGGTTGGTCCCAGTTGCTCGCCAAGCAGAGCCCAGCCGAAGGCGGCGCCGAATAGCGGCGTCAGGAAGCTGAACGCCGCCAGGCGCGACGCCGCATGCCGCTTAACCAGCCAGAACCAGGCGATGTAGCTGACGAAGGCCACCACCACCGTCTGGTACGCCATCGACGCCCAGATCAGCGGCGAGGGCGCGAACACCCCCGGCTCGTCCAGCGCCCAGGACAGCGCCAGCATCACCGGCACGCTGACCACCAATTGGTACAGCATGGCGTATTCGGCGGGCG
This sequence comes from Rubritepida sp., assembly GCA_014376425.1. Classification (GTDB taxonomy): domain Bacteria; phylum Pseudomonadota; class Alphaproteobacteria; order Acetobacterales; family Acetobacteraceae; genus Rhodovarius. Next base: position 1,699 of record JACMRO010000011.1, on the reverse strand, counting down.
CGTGGCGCAGGCGCGTGGCCTTGATCAGCACCGTGGTGCAGGCCCAGCCGGCCGCACCCAGCAGGCACAGCAGATCCCCCGCCATGCTGCCGCCATCGCCACCCGCCAGCCCCAGCACCAGGCCGGCGAAGGCCACCACCAGCCCGAGCGATGCGCGCGCCGTCATCCGGTCCCCCGGCACGAAGAGATGCGCGCCGATCGCCACGAAAAACGGTGCGGCGTAGAGGAACAGCACGGCTCGCGACGCGCTGGTAAGCCCCGCGCCGATGAAGACCGCGCTGAACTCCAGCCCGAAAATTACGCCCGCCAGCACGCCAGGCCAAAGGCAGGCACCCAGCATCGGGCGCAGCGTGATGCCGCGCGCCGCGCACCAGGCGAAGCCCAGCGCCGCGGCGCCGGCTGACCGCAAGGCGCCCTGCCAGGCGGGTGAAATGCCAGCTATGCCCACCTTCATCGCCACCATGTTCAGCCCCCAGACCAGGCAGAGCAGCACCATGATGGCGGCGGCGGAGGACCCGAGGGGGGCGGCTGAGGATCGGCTGTCGGTCACGCGCCAACCTCGCACGCTTGCGCCATCCGGCAAGCCGCCCCTACCGTAACCCGCCGCCCCTGGAGCCCGCATGACCCTTGCCCGCCGCCCGCAGCTTCCCGCACCGACGCTGTTTGCGGCTCCCGCGCAGGCCCGGCGTGCGCCAAGTACATTGCGCATCGCCTCCCGCGATGGCGTGGCCAGCACCGATTTGCGGCGCGACAGCCGGCCCGCCGGCATCGCGCTTGCGCGGCGATGCGCCGGCACCCCGGTCGGTCGGGCCTCGGGCGATGCACCCGTGGAGCGGCACAGCCACTCACAACGACGCAATTTGCAGGTCCGCGCCGACAAGGCGCAGCACTTCTCTCAGGCGAGCCGGCAGTGAGCCTCAAGGCCGCGATCATCCCGGTCACCCCCTTCGAGCAGAACTGTGCGTTGCTGTGGGACGACGTGACCATGGAAGGGGTGGTGGTGGATCCGGGCGGCGACGTGCCGCGCATCCGGCAGGCCATCGCGCAGCATGGCGTCACTGTCACGGCCATCCTGATCACCCATGGCCACATGGATCATGCCGGAGGCGCGGGTGAACTCCGCGCCGCGCTGGGCGTGCCGGTGGAGGGGCCGCATACGGCCGACAGGATGCTGCTCGACAACCTGGCGAAGCAGGCCAGCGCCTACGGCCTGCCGCCGGCGCGTGACCTGGTGCCTGACCGCTGGCTGGCGGAGGGCGACACGGTGCGCATCGGCGGCGACGAGTTCGCCGTGCTGCACTGCCCGGGCCATGCGCCGGGCCATGTGGTCTTCGTCAGCACGGCGCTGAAGCTCGCCATCGTGGGCGACGTGCTGTTCCGCGGCAGCATCGGCCGGACCGATTTCCCATACGGCGACCATGCAGCCCTATTAGATGCCATACACAACAAGTTGATGCCGCTGGGCGACGACATGCGTTTCCTTTGCGGTCATGGGCCCGGCAGCGATTTCGGCACCGAGCGGCGCTCCAACCCATTCCTCGGGCCCGACTGAACCGCTTGCGTTAGCCACTATCCACGGTTGAACATGACCTTTCGGGGAATGTCGAGGATCGCGGCCCCGTGGAGGCGAGATTGTCCCAGCGAGTGCCACGTCATGTCGGTGCCACCGATGCAGCGTCGCAGGCCGGCGCCGTGCATG
>JACMRO010000130.1 GCA_014376425.1 Rubritepida sp. | reverse complement strand
TCGGCTGCTGCCGGCTGCCAAGGATGAACTGGTTTTCCAGCCCGCGCCGGGTCAGCACCCCGCCCATGGCGCGCGCCATGGCGGTGACGTTGGACTGGATGGCGTTGCTCTCCGCCGTGATCGGCTCGTCCGGCCCGAAGCGGTTGAAGTCGATGCCGAGCGACGCGGCGGCGTGCGCCAGCGCGCCTTCGGTGGAGGAATGCGCCCGGTAGTCGGCCAGCTTGTCAGCCGCCTCGGCATCGGTGCGGCCCAGCACCAGCGTGGCCCCGACAAACACCTTCTTCGGTCGCCCGCCCAGCGCCCGCAACCGGGCGATCCCCCCAGCCGCCGACGGCCCGCCATTCATGAACACGCACTCCGCATGCCGCGCCGCGAAGGCCAGGCCGCGCGGCGAGGCACCGGCCTGGTACAGCACCGGCGTGCGCTGCGGCGAGGGTGCCACCAGGTGGGGCGCATCCAGCCGGTACTGCCGGCCTTCGTGGTGGATGGCGTGCACGCGCGCAGGGTCGGCATACATGCCGCGGGCGTTGACAGCATACACACCGCCGGCGTTGACGATGGCTCCGTCCTCCCAGCTTTCCTCCCACAGCCGGTGCACCACCTCCATGTATTCGTCGGCCAGGTCGTAGCGGTCGTCATGCTTCTGCTGCGCGTCTAGCCCCATGGCGCGGGCCGCGCTGTCCAGGTAGCCGGTGACGATGTTCCAGCCGATGCGGCCATCGGTCAGGTGGTCCAGCGTGCTCATCCGCCGGGCGAAAAGATAAGGCGCCTCGTAGGACAGGTTGGCGGTGATGCCGAAGCCCAGATGCGTCGTTACCGTGGCCATGGCCGGCACGATCATCGCGGGGTCCAGCAGCGGTACCTGCACGGCGTTGCGGATCGCGGCATCGGGCCCCCCGTCGAGAACGTCATAGACGCCCAGCACATCGGCCAGGAACAACCCGTCGAACAGCCCGCGCTCCAGCAGCCGGGCCAGGTCCAACCAGTGGGAAAGCTTGGTGTAGCCGGTCGAACGGTCGCGCGGATGGGTCCACAGCCCGTGGTTGATGTGGCCCACGCAGGCCATGTCAAAGGCGTTGAGGGCGATGTGCCTCAAGGCTTGCTGAACGTGACGCCGCGGCTGGCGATGAAACTGTTGAGGTCCTGCCGCAGCACCTGCGTCAGGCATGCGGCATTGGCCGGCTGGGTGTGGCGGAACACGTAGATGGTGAGCGTGTCGCCGGCGATCGCGGCACGGCAGAAGCCCTCTTCCGCCGTGGGCGCATTGCCTGGGCACATCTCCAGGTCGATGTGCTGCACATGGTCATGGAACCCTTCGTAGGTGATCCAGCATTGCGGTGCCTGCGCCATGACGGCGGCGGGCAACAGGCTGGCGAACAGGGCGATGCGCAGCATGACGGCTCCTTGGGAAGATGTGCTGGTGCAGGCGAGGGCAGGGGCATGCGAAGCCGCATGCGGGGCTGGCGATGACATGGCTGAGTTTGATCGCGTCCACCAGCGACCTGGCCGGCAGCGCGGCGCCGTCCGCTGATGGTCGTGGCTAACCGGCAAAAGGATCCCGCAGTGCGATCGTGTCGTCGCGGTCGGGCGAGGTGCTCAGCATCATCACCGGCGCCTCCACCAATTCCTCGATCCGGCGGACGTATTTCACCGCCTCGGCAGGCAGTTCACCGTAGCTGCGGGCGCCAAAAGTGCTGCCGGGCCAGCCGGGCATGGTCTCGAAGATCGGCTCCGCGGCGGCCTGCGCGCGCATGCCGGCGGGCAGACGCCTCATCGTCTCCCCATCCACTTTGTAGCCCACACAGATTTTCAGCTCGGGCAGCCCGTCCAGCACGTCCAGCTTGGTCAGCACCAGGCCGTCCACGCCGCCGATCTTGACTGCCTGCCGCACCATCGCCGCATCGAACCAGCCGCAGCGCCGCGGCCGGCCCGTCACGGTGCCGAATTCCCGGCCCTTTTCGCCCAGCATCCGGCCCACATCGTCGAACAGCTCGGACGGGAACGGCCCGCTGCCGACGCGCGTGGCATAGGCCTTGGCGATGCCCAGCACGGTGCCGATCTGCGCCGGCCCCACCCCCGCGCCCGCCGCCGCGTTGCCGGCCACCGTGTTGCTGCTGGTGACGTAGGGGTAGGTGCCGTGGTCCACGTCCAGCATCACCGCCTGCGCGCCCTCGAACAGCACCCGCTTGCCCTCGGCCCGCGCCGCGTCCAGCACTTCCCCCACCGCAGATGCGTAGGGCAGCAAGCGCGGCGCCAGCGCCAGCAGCGCGTCCAGCAGCGGCTGCTTGCCGAACTCCGGCGCGCCCAGCCCACGCAGCAGCGAGTTGTGATGCAACAGCAGTTCATCGAGCTTGGCACTCAGCGTCGCAGGCTCCGCCAGGTCGCACACCCGGATGCTGCGGCGCCCCACCTTATCCTCATAGGCGGGGCCGATGCCGCGCCCGGTGGTGCCGATCTTGTCCTCACCCCGTGCCGCCTCCCGCGCGCGGTCGAGTGCGGGGTGCAGCGGCAGGATCAACGGCGTGTTCTCGGCGATGCGCAAGTTGTGCGGCCCCACATCCAACCCCTGCGCCCGCACCCGCTCGATCTCGGCGAAAAGCGCGTCCGGGTCCAGCACCACGCCGTTGCCGATGATGCCGAGCTTGCCGCGCACCACCCCGCTCGGCAGCAGGCTCAGCTTGTAAGTCGTGTTGCCCACCACCAGCGTGTGCCCCGCATTGTGGCCTCCCTGGAAGCGCACGACGATGTCGGCCCGGCTGGCCAGCCAGTCGACCACCTTGCCCTTGCCCTCATCGCCCCACTGCGCGCCGATCACTGCGACATTGGCCATCAGTTGTTCTCCTTGCGCGGCTCTGCCGCGGGCTCCTTGCGCGGCTCTGCCGCGAGCTCCTTGCGCGGCTCTGCCGCGGGCTCCTTGCGCGGCTCTGCCGCGGGCTCCCCCAGCGGCACCGCCTCGGCGCCGCGCAATTCATGGCTGCAGCGCAGCGCGCCCGCCTGGTCGGTGGCCGACAGCGCCGCCACCGTAGCATAGCCCTGGCCGCGCAGTGCCGCCGCCGCCGCCCGATTATGCCCGATCGGCAGGAACAGCCGCGGCCGCCGGGCACTGGGCTGCGCCGCCCGGCGCACCGCATCGGGGTAGAGCGTCATGCCCGTCGCCGGTTCGTCATGGTTGGACATGTAGCGGCCGCCGCGCGCCAGCTCGCCGGTGCGACCCGGGCCGTAGATCGTGAAGGCGACGCCGACATGATAGCGGAAGCCGCGATACTCCGCCGGATCCAGTGTCACCGACAGCCCAGCTGCGGCGGCCTGGATCGCCTCAACCACGGTCGCGGCATTCTGCGCCATCACCCGCGCGGCGGGCGGCAGGTCGAGCCCACGCAGGCCCGCCAGCGCCGCGACCGCGGGCCCGGCCGCGGCCAGCAGCGCCGGCAGCACCGCGGCAACGGGACCCGCGTCACGCGCCAGCACCGCCACCGCCGCGGCATCCTTGCGGTCCAGCGCGCGGGCCAGGCGGCTGGCTAGCCCGGGCTCCAACCCGGCCTCGTCCAGCAGCAGCCGGGTCATGCTGGGCAGCGTCACATCCAGCGAAAGGCCGGCCACCCCCACGGCAGCCAGTGCCGCCACCGCCACCAGCGCCACCTCGGCATCCGCTTCGGGGCTGGCGCCGCCGATCAGCTCTATTCCGGCCTGGGCCACCTGGCGCCCTGGCGCCAATTCGGGGCCGCGCACCCGCAACACCTGCCCGGCATAGGACAGCCGCAGCGGCCGCGCCTGAAGTCCCAGCCGGGTTGCCGCGATGCGGGCGATCTGCGGCGTGGTGTCGGCCCGCAGCCCCATCATGCGCTGGCTGACCGGGTCCATCAGCCGGAAGGTCTGCTCGGCCACCGCGGCACCGTTGCCCCCCAGCAGCGAATCCTCGAACTCCAGCAGGGGCGGCTTTACCCGCTCGTAGCCATGGTCCGCGAAGACTGCCATCAGCGCCTCGACCAGCGCCGCCTCGCGCTCGGCGGCCGGTGGCAGCAGGTCCATCAGGCCGGCGGGCAGCAATGCGGGGTTGGGAGGGTCATCGGTCATGGCGCGGCGGGGGTGTGGCACAGCGCGCAGCGGTTGGGAACCGACGGGCAACGGCCAGGCCGGCAGCGCGACGTTGCAGTTGGAAACAGACTTGCGCCGCAACTGCTGCTAACCCCTCCGAATGCTCAATCGCCGCACCGCCATCCTCGCCCTCCCCGCCCTGGCGCTTGCCGCCTGCAGCCAGGGGCCCGTCGCCGACAATGAGTTCCTGCTGGGCGGCGACGACGTCGTGCGTGGCGCGGCGGACGGGGTGCGTACGGCGGCCTTCGGTGCCCAGCGCGCCTTTGGCGATACCTCCGCGTGGCGCGGCAACCCGATTGCCGCGTGCTTCGGCGCCGCCCAGCTGGAATACCTGGCCCGCAACTTCACCGAGAACGCCCGCTTCGACAGCACCGCCAACTTCACCACCATCCATACCGTGCAGCAGGCGCAACGGGAGTTGCGCCAGGCCGCCGGCATCCCCGCCAGCGCCGCCCCCGCGCGGCTGGAGAACGACCTGCGGCTGGCGGTGCGCGAACTCAGCATCGGCAACCGCCCGGCCGCCGAGGCGCGGCTCGCCGCCTACGGGCCTGGCCTGATCGACCGGCTGACCAACCTGCCACGGCTGCGACGGGTGGAAGAAGCCGCCGGGGCCGTGGCGTCCGAATTCAGCCGCGCCCGCGACGGCTCCGCCGGCACACGCTGAACGTTTCATCGCACCGCCCACGGCTGCCAGTCCAACACGAGGTCGGCCCAGTGCTGTTCCTGGAGGTGCAGCCGCGAATGCCTGGGCAGGGTGCGCAGCCCCGGCCAGGTGGCTTGGAACCAAGCATCGAGATTGCGCCGCGCGCGGGCGATGGTCGGTTAGAAAGGGCTAGGTGCGCGTGCACCAGGAAGTTCGTGACCTGCCCCAATCGCCATCCGTCATTGGCGGTCAAAGCACCGGGCGCGTCAGCGGCGCAGTAATCTCGGGCGGGTCACTTGGGCGCGTCAGCCGCGCAGTGATGCCGGGCGGGGTGCGGTGAAGATTGAAAAAGCAACGGTGCGGTATGGCGGGCTTCTGCGTGGGCCGCGAATCTAGGGAAGCAATACAATCCTCAGCTAAGCCGTGCCCCCGCGTCGCCATGCATGGCCATCCGCAACAGCGCCAGCAGCATGGTCGTCCGCGCCGCCGGCGTCATCGCCTCCAACAGCGCTTGCTTCTCCGCCACAGCAAACGGACACAACATGCTCAGCGTGTTGACCAGCATTGCTTCGGGCGTCTGCTCGATCGCCTCCCAGTTCACCTCCATGCCCTGGCTGGTAAAATAGGGTCGCAGCGCCCCCAGCAGTTCTGCCCGCGGCACAGTCTCTTCGCCCGGCAGTGGGTCGGCGTCTGCCGCGAAGCCGGCGTAGTCCGCGGCCATGCGCCGGTAGCCTTGCCGCATCGCCTGTTCCTCGCCCACGCGGAAGCGCAGCAGCCCGGTCAGGGTGATCAGAAAACGCCCGTCATCGGTCTCTGAGAAGGAGGTGATGCGCCCCAGGCAGCCGATGGAATACACCGCCGTGCCCTGCTCACCACGCGGGCGGCTGGCATCGCCCTGCACCATGCCCAGCAGCCGGCCGGTGCCCATCGCCTCTTCCACCATCGCCATGTAGCGCGGCTCGAAGATATTGAGCGGCAGCCGGCCATGCGGCAGCAGCAGCGCGCCCGAAAGCGGAAAGACGGGAACGATCGCAGGCATTCCCACGGCGGGCGTTTGGATGGCTGCCACCCTACCTGAACAGCAGCGCGGAGAGGCCGCGCCGTGCCTTCAACGTGGCCGGGTCGACCATGCCCCAGGCCTCGAAGAACTGCAGCAGCTTCTTGCGTGCCGCCTCGTCATTCCAGGCGCGGTCCCGGCGGATCGCCTCCAGCAGCGCGTCGGCGGCCTCGGTCCGGCGGTCCTGCGCGTTGAACGCGGTCGCCAGCTCGATGCGCGCCTCGTGGTCGTCCGGGTCGGCGGCCAGCCGGGCTTCGAAGCCGGCCAGGCCGGACTGCGCCTCGCGCCCCGCCCGCGCCAGCTCGATCTGCGCGCGCAGGGCGGAAATCTCGGCATGGCCGGCGATCTTGGGCGGCGCGCTTTCCAGCACGCCCCAGGCCTGGTCTTCCTGCTCCAGCGCCAGCATTGCGCGGGCAAGACCGGCGAGCGCCTCAGCATTTTCCGGCTCCTGCTGCGCCAGGCCGGCATAGACCTCGAGCGCACCCTGCGCATCGCCATCCTCCAGCATGGCGCGGGCCTCGGCCAAGAGGTCGGCGCTGGGCATCTGCCCGCCCGCCACCTTCAGCAGGTTCTCGATGAACTTCCGGATCTCGCTCTCGGGCAGGGCGCCCTGGAACAGGTCGGCGATCTGGCCCTGCCAGAAGGCGGCGACGGTGGGCACCGACTGCATGGGCAGCCCCATCTGGGTAAGTTGCGCTACCAGTTGCTTGTTCTTGTCGATGTCGATCTTGACCAGCTGCACCCGGCCACCCGCTGCGCGCACCGCGCGCTCCAGCGCCGGCGTCAGCGTCTTGCAAGGGCCGCACCAGGTTGCCCAGAAATCGACTAGCACAGGCACCAGGCGCGAGGCCTCGATGACATCCTGCATGAAGGTCTTCTGGTCGCCGTCGCGCACCGGATCGGGGCCGGCGGGCGCTGCTGGGTCGAGGATCACGTCCATGTCGATAGTTCCTGGCAAGAGCTGGAGATGGGTTTGTGACGGCATACGGCAAGAGAGCGGGGGCCGTCACCCCGGATGGTCGCCCGGTTGGGAGGCGATGGCAGGCCCGGATGCGGGACCGGTGCCGCCTCGCGGCGCGATCCGGAGCGACCGTCGCTTCAAATTTCATTACCTCTTAACCCCGGCCATGGCAGGGATACTTTGCAGCGCGGTCCCCCGCCGCCTGATCCCACCGCCAAAAAGGCGCGCCCGCAAGGTCCCGCCAATGCGCCTGCTCCTCCAGCTACCCCAGCGCCTCCGCCACTGGCTGCGCTACCGGCCGGAACGGCGCTACATGCGCGGGAGAGGGCGCTAGCAGGGCTGCAGAAAAGCTGGACGGGTCGGCTGGGCGGTGTCTTTCCGCGCGGGCTTCGTTCGTCCCTTGCCAAGATACAGCAGCATCATGCGGGCAGCCCGGCCTTTCCTGCCCGAAAGTCCCTCGACCACCCCCAGCCGCCAGTTCTTCAGCAGCCTGCTAGACGCTGCGGCCCCGGCCGGCGATGCTGTCCGCACAGGATGGGGAGCACGCCATGGAACTGGGCATCGCCGGCCGCACGGCCATCATCTGCGCCGGATCGAAGGGGCTGGGCCGCGGCTGCGCCCTGGCTTTGGCGGGCGAGGGCGTTCACGTAATCATCGCCGCCCGCGGCGCCGAGGCGCTGGAAGCCCCCGCCGCCACCATCCGCGAGGCGGGCGGCCAGGCCACCACTATCCAGGCCGACGTCACCACCGATGCCGGCCGCGCCGCGTTGCTGGCGGCCTGCGCCGAGCCCGACATCCTGGTCACCAACGCCGGTGGCCCGCCACCGGGCGAATTCAGCCAGTTCAGCCTGGACGACTGGCGCCGCGCGGTTGAGGCCAACATGATCACCCCGATCGCGCTGATCGGCGCGACCATCCAGGGCATGATGGGCCGCGGCTTCGGCCGCATCATCAACATCACCAGCTACTCGGTGAAAATGCCGATCGCCTCGTTGGAGCTGTCCAACGGCGCCCGCGCAGGCCTGACCGGCGCCGTGGCCGCCCTGGCCCGCCGCTCTGCCCCGCACAACGTCACCATCAACAACCTGCTGCCCGGGCCCTTCGATACCGACCGCATCCGAGGCAACTGGGCCCGCGCGGCCGAAGTCTCCGGCCGCAGCCTGGACGAGGTGGCGCGCGACAGCGTGCGCTCCATCCCCGCCCGGAGGCTGGGTACGACCGAAGAGTTCGGCGCCACATGCGCCTTCCTTTGCTCGACCCATGCCGGCTTCATCACCGGCCAGAATATTTTGCTCGACGGCGGCGCCTACCCCGGCACGATGTAGCGCGCACCCCGGCGCCACCGGGCCGTGCCCGATGGCGCCAGTGCGCCGAGCACGCGCCCTACGGCCTACAGCGAATCGATCGTGGCGATGGTGAAATGCGCCTCGGCATTGCGCCGCGTGCGGTCCTCGCGGCTGGCGTTGCAGTTGAACTCGTTGAACAGCGTGGAGCCGGGCTGGGTCACGTCCAGCTTGGCTCGCACCCGGCACACGAGGCGCGGCGTCGCCGCCACGCTGCCGCCATGCCAGCGCCGCAGCGCATCCGCCCAGCCATAATCCTGGCCCCAGCGCGCCAGCAGCGCGCCTCCCCAGTCGGCGGAAAGTCGTGCATCCAGCGGCCAAGTCTCGCCCCGGGCATGCACGCGGGCGTTCACCTGCAGGCAGCCGGCCATCACGCTGTCCCGCCCGCTGGCGGCACGCAGCAGAGAGGCCGCGGCCTCCGGCGCCTCCGGAAACACCGCCCGGCCGCCGATATTCATCGCGTAGGCATGCAGCCCGCTCTCTGACAGCGCAATGGCGGTCAGCAGCCCGGCAGGAATGCCGTGCGCAAGCTCGGCACGGCGGGTGGCGTCCAGGCAGGCGGCGCGGGGCGAACCCTGGAATTGTGTGGTGGAAGCGAGGCTGCCGGCGGCAACCGGCACATAGGCGGCGTTGAAGGTGTTGGAGGCGACGCGGCGGCTGGCATGCTGGCTGCGCCGGTGGCTGCGGGCATGGTGGCGACGCCCCGCCTGGGCCCGGGTCACCCGGTGCGCCGGGCGGGTAGCGGCATGCGGCGCGTCGGCCGCGCGAACGCCATGGCCAACCCTCGCCTCAGCCACCTGCGGCGCGATCAGGGCGGACGCACCCAACAGCAGCGCGGCGAACGCCAGCACGGCGCCCTTTCGCGGAGCGGCGGGTGGTTCCAGGCTGCCTGATCGGAGGGCCGGGGAGCGCGGAACCGAATGGTCCCGCGGCGCTTGCACGGTCGTCATGAAATCTTCGGTAGCATGGCGTGAAGAATGGTGGCAACCCGCACCCCCGCCCGGGCTTCCCGTGCGGCGCCGGCCGGCGCAAGGTCCGGCGTGGTGGCTGGAGTGGATCGATGCGGCTCAACCGGCGCGGCCTGGCGGCCATGATGGGCGTGGGCCTGCCCGCAATGGCGCAGCCTGCCGGCAGCATCAGCCTCATCGTACCCTTCTCGCCCGGCGGCTCTGCCGACCTCACCGCCCGCACCCTGGCGCACCATGCCCAGCGCCTGCTGCCCGATCCCTGGCGGCTCGTGGTCGAAAACCGGCCGGGCGCATCGGGTGCCGTGGGCACCCGCGCGGTGGCCGAGGCGGTGCCCGACGGCCGCACCCTGCTGCTCGCCCGTGTCGGCTCCTCCGCCATCCTGCCCGCCATCGACGGCCGAACCGCCTTTGCCTGGGACGACTTCACCTTCCTCGGCCTGCTGGACGAGAACCCGTATCTGATCGCGGTGCGGGCCGACGCCCCCTGGGCCAGTCTCGAGGCCCTGGCGTCCGGGCTGCGCGACTCGCCCGGCCGGTTGCGCTTTGCCACTTCCGGCCCCGCCACCATCCTCGACCTGGGTATCCGCCAGTTCTTCGTCGCCGCGGGGCTGGAGCTCGATGCCGGCTCCGCGGTGGTGCGGCCCGGTGGCGCCGACGCGGTGGCGGCCCTGCTCGACGGCCAGGCCGATTTCATCGGCGCCAACCTGCCCGAACTGGCCGCCCCCCTGCGCGACGGCAGGCTGCGCGCACTCGCCGTCTCCGGCACCACCACCCTCCCCCCGCCGCTCGACGCGGTGCCGCTGATGCGCGACGCCGGCCACCCGGCGCTGGAGCCCCTGCTGGGCTGGAGCGCGCTGGCCGGCCCGCCCGGCCTGGCTGAACCCGTGCTCGCCCTATGGGCTGACTTGCTGGCCCGCCTGGCGCAGGACGACGCATGGGCCGCCGCCACCCGGCGCCTGGGCAGCCGCCCGCGCGTGCTGCCCGCCACCGCCGCCCGCGCCTTCATCGGCGAGCAGGTCGAGATGTACCGCGCCCTGGCCCGCCGGCTGGGTCTGGCATGACCGCACCGGTTCGGCGTTGAAGCGCGGCCGGAAGTACGCGGCCATGCCCCAAAACCGACCCGCCGCACGATCATCGATGCCGCCATCGCCCGCTTTGTCTGACGGCGCCGGCTAGACCGGGTTCGGCGTGGCCAGCACCGGAGATACGGAGGGCGGCCCGGAAGCGCGGCGCCCGATGCTCAGCCTCAGGGTGCAGCCCCCGCCGCCCGTAGCGCCTCCAGCGCGGCCTCCCCCAGCACCTCGCCGGAATGCTCCCCCAGCCCTGGCGCCGGCCGGGCCAGCACCGCGGGCGTGGCCGAGAAATACGGCGCCATGCCCACCATCGGCAGCCAGCCGCCGGGCATTTGCGCATCCGGCACCTCGATCAGCGCCTCGCGCTCGGCCACGTAACGGTCCTGCTCCAGCCCGGCCGCGTCCATCACGGGCCCGATCGTCACCCCCGCCGCGTCGAAGATCGCCAGGTTCTCCGCCAGATCACGCGCGCCGACGAACCCGCCGATGATCTCGTCCAGCGCGGCCGCGTGGCGCACCCGCTCGGGGTTGCGGGCGAAGCGGGGGTCGGCGATCAGCTCGGGCCTGCCGATGCTGCGCAACAGCTTCTCGCACATCCCCTGTGTGGACGCGCTGAGGCACACCCACCCGCCATCCGCCGCCTGGTACACGTTGCGCGGCGCCGTGTTGGTCGAGCGTGAACCGGTGCGCGGCTTGGGCTTGCCCGTCAGCCGCCAGTTCGCCATCTGCGGCTCCAGCACCGAGAAGATCGGCTCGAACAGGCTCACATCCACCACCTGGCCCTGCCCGGTCCGCTCGGCCACGCGCAGCGCGATCATCGCGCTCGCGGCACCCTGCAACCCGGCATAGGCATCGCCCATGAACATCGGCGGCAGCACAGGCTCACGGTCGGCGAAGCCGTTGATCGCGGCGAAGCCGGAATAGCCCTCTACCAGTGTGCCGAAGCCCGGCTTGTGCGCATAAGGCCCGGTCTGCCCCCAGCCCGATATCCGGATGACGACCAGCGCGGGATTGCGCGCCAGCAGGATGTCCGGCGCCAGCCCCATCGCCTCCAGCACGCCCGGCCGGAAGCTTTCGACGAACATCGCCGCCCCCTCGACCAGACGCAGCACCGCGGCGATCGCATCGGCGTGGCGCAGGTTCAGGCAGACCGAACGCTTGTTGCGGCAGATCGTCTTCCAGCTCGTCTCGATGCCCGCCACCTTCCAGGCACGCAGCGTATCGCCCTCGGGCGGCTCGATCTTCACGACATCGGCACCGTGATCGGCCAGCACCTTGGTCAGGATGTTGCCGGCGACCAGGCGCGAGAGATCCACCACCCGGACGCCATCCAGCGCCCCGGTCGCCGCCGGGTCGTATTGCTTGCGCGCGATCATTCGGCGCGGATGTTGGCGGCGGTGGCGACCTCGCGGAAGCGGGCGATGTCTGCCGCCAGCTCGGCCTGGAAGACCGGCCCTGGTGCGAAGGCCGGCCGCGCGCCCTCGGCCTCGTAGATGCGCGCCACGTCGGGCTCGGCCAGCGCCTCGCGGATCGCCACCTGCAGCGGCCCGCTCGCCGTCCCGCGCGGCGCCAGCAGGCCCCACCAGATGCTCGCCTCGTAATCCAGCCCGGCCGCGCGCACCGTGGGCGCGGCTGGGCTGGACGCCGGCGCCCCCCCGGCCGCATAGGCCAGCAGCCGCACCCGCCCGTCGCGGATGGCGCCAGAGGCGCTGGCCATCGTGGTGATCAGCAGCTGAATATGCCCGGCCACCAGGTCGGTCACCGCAGGCGGCATGCCGCGATAGGGCACGTGATTCATCCGCACCCCCGCCCGCAACGCAAAATACTCGGTGACGAAGTGATTGATGCCGCCGGGGCCTGAGCTGCCGAAATCCACCTGCCCCGGCCGCGCCCGGGCCCAGGCGATCAGCGCCGCGATGTCGCGCGGCGGGAATTCCAGCGCGGTCAGCACCAGGAAGGGGGCGCGCGCCAGCAGCGCCACCGGCTCGAAGCTGCCTTGCGCGTCATAAGGGGTGCGCTGGATGACGGCCGAGGCGGCGAAGCTCGAGGACGTCACCATCAGCGTCAGCCCGTCGGGGGCGGCCTGGGCCACCTGTGCGGCTCCGATGGCCCCGCCCGCGCCCGGACGGTTCTCCACGATCACCGGCTGGCCCAGCCGCGCCGACAGCTTCTCGGCCAGCGGCCGGGCGATCACATCGTTCGACCCGCCCGGTGGGAAGGGCACCACCAGCCGCACCGGCCGGCCAGGCTGGGCCCGGGCGGGCGAAATGGTGGGTGCGGCGAGGAGGACCAGCGCGCGGCGTTGCATGGGAAACAACATGGCAGGCTGGCCGCCGGGCGCGAACCCCGCCATGCTTTGATGAAGAAGGAATTCGCTCATGAAAGTGCTGCTCGCCATGGTCGTCGCAAGCCTCCCCGCGCTGGCGCAGCCGCTGCCGCGCGCGGCCCCGGAAGCCCTCGGCTTCTCATCCGCCCGCCTCGACCGCATCCGGACCACGCTGGAGGCCGACATCGCCCGCGGGCAGTTGCCCGGCGCCGTCATCGCCATCGCCCGGCGTGGCCAGCTGGCCTACCACCAGGCCTTCGGTAGCCTGGATGGCGGCCGCACCACGCCGATGCCGCTCGACGCGATCTTCCCCATCGCCAGCATGACAAAGCCGCTGACCGGCGTGGCGCTGCTGACCCTGCTGGAGGAAGGCCGCCTGTCGATCGGCGACCCGATCACCCGCTTCTTCCCCAGCCTGGGCGACCGCCGGGTGGCGGTGGATGGCAGCCCGAACAGCACCGTGCCGGCGAACCGCCCGATCACCCTGATCGACCTGGCGCGGCACACCTCCGGCCTTACCTATGGCGCGCGCGGCACCACCGCGCTGCACCGGCTCTACCCGGCATCGTCAAGCATTTCATCCACCGAATTCACCTCGCAAGGCTTCATCGAGCGCCTGGCCGGGCTGCCCCTGCTGCACCAACCCGGCACGGTGTGGGACTACGGCCTGTCCACCGACGTCCTGGGCCTGGTGGTGGAGCAGTTGACCGAACAGCGGCTGGGCGAGGCGATGGCCGCGCGCATCTTCAACCCGCTGCGCATGCCCGACACCGGCTTCACGGTGCGCGACCGCGCGCGCTACGCCACCGCGCTGCCGATCGACCCGACCACCCAGCAGCCGCAATCGGTGCGGATGGGGCTGGAGGCGCCGCGCTTCGACTGCGGCGGCGGCTGCGCCGTCTCCACCGCCGGCGACTACATCCGCTTTGCCCAGATGCTGCTGAATGGCGGCGTGCTGGACGGCCAGCGCGTGCTGTCCCGCGCCTCGGTTGCCGAGATGACGCGCGACCACATGCATGCGGGCATCGCCAACAATCTGACCGGCACCGAAGGCAACATGGTGAATTGGGGCTTCGGCCTGACGGTCGCGGTGCGACGGCCGGGCGGCAGCGCGATGCTGGGCAACCCGGGCATGTTCAGCTGGAACGGCGCGTTTGGGACGGCGATGTGGGTGGACCCGCAGGCCGAGCTGGCGGTCGTGTTCATGGCGGCCACGCCGGGGGTGCTGCGGCAGTATTACCGCCGCGTGATCAACGCGCTGGTGTACGGGGCGATGGAGGATTGAGGACAGGGCCGGCGCTTGCGGGCGCCGGCCATCGCCTCAGGCCGCCTTCGCCTCCCGCCTGCGCGCCGTCAGCACGAACTCAGTATAGCCATTCGCCTGCGCCGCGCCCTGCAGCACCAACTCGCAGGCCGCGCGGAACGCCACGCCCTCGAACCCCGGCGCCATCGGCGTGTACGCCGCGTCGCCGGCATTCTGCCCGTCCACCACCGCCGCCATCCGCCGCATCGTCTCCATCACCTGCGCCTCGGTGACGATCCCGTGCCGCAGCCAGTTGGCGATGTGCTGCGCGCTGATCCGCAAGGTCGCGCGGTCCTCCATCAGTCCCACATTGTTCACATCGGGCACCTTGGAACAGCCGACTCCCTGGTCGATCCAGCGCACGACGTAGCCCAGAATGCCCTGTGCATTATTGCCCAGCTCCTGCTGCAGCGCGGAGGGCTCCCAGTTGGTCTCGGCCGCCACCGGCACGGTCAGGATATCGGCCAGCGTCGCCCGCCGCCCGCCCGCCGCCAGCTCCGCCTGCCGCGCCGCCACATCCACCCGGTGGTAGTGCAGCGCGTGCAGCACCGCGGCCGTCGGGCTCGGCACCCAGGCGGTGTTGGCGCCGGCCTTCGGGTGCGCCACCTTCTGCTCGATCATCGCCGCCATCATGTCGGGCATTGCCCACATACCCTTGCCGATCTGGGCGTGGCCGCGCAGGCCGCACATCAGGCCCACATCGACGTTCCAGTCTTCATACGCCTTGATCCAGGGGGTGCCCCGCATGTCGTTCTTGCGGATCATCGGGCCCGCTTCCATCGAGGTGTGGATCTCATCGCCCGTGCGGTCCAGGAAGCCCGTGTTAATGAAGGCGACGCGGTGGCGCGCGGCGCGGATGCAGTTCTTGAGGTTGACGGTCGTGCGCCGCTCCTCATCCATGATGCCCATCTTCAGCGTGTTCCGCGCCAGGCCGAAGGCGTCCTCTACCCGGCAGAACAGCGCCTCGGCCCAGGTCACTTCATCGGGCCCGTGCATCTTGGGCTTCACGATATAGACGCTGCCGTGGCGGGAGTTCCGCTGCGCCCGCACGTCATGCAGCGCGATGGCGACGGTGCACATCGCGTCCAGGATGGTCTCGGGCGTTTCCGCGCCGTCCAGCTTCACCGCGTCGGTCATCATGTGGTGGCCGACGTTGCGGATCAGCATCACCGAGCGGCCATGCAAGGTCAGGCTGCCGCCGGGGGGCGTGGCGTAGGTGCGGTCGGCGTTCAGGCGGCGGGTCATGCTGGCGCCGGCCTTCTCGAAGCTCGCCTCCAGCGAGCCGTTCATCAGCCCGAGCCAGTTGCGGTACACCGCCACCTTGTCCGCGGCATCGACGGCGGCGACGCTGTCCTCG
>JACMRO010000129.1 GCA_014376425.1 Rubritepida sp. | reverse complement strand
GCTCCTGGGCGAGCAGGCCGAGCTGCAGGAGCGCATCGACGCCGGCAATGGCTGGGAGCTGGACCGCACCGTCGAGATCGCGCTGGACGCGCTGCGCTGCCCGCCGGCAGACGCCAACGTCACGACCCTGTCGGGCGGCGAGCGCCGGCGCGTGGCGCTGTGCAAGCTGCTGCTGGAAAAGCCCGAGCTGCTGCTGCTGGATGAACCCACCAACCACCTCGACGCCGAAAGCGTCGCCTGGCTCGAGCACACCCTGCGCGACTACCAGGGCGCGGTGCTGATCGTGACCCACGACCGCTACTTCCTGGACAACGTCACCAACTGGATCCTCGAGGTCGATCGTGGCCACGGCTTCCCTTATGAGGGCAACTACTCGGCCTACTTGGCGCAGAAGCGTAAGCGGCTGCAGCAGGAGGAGCGCGAGGAGAGCGCCCGGCAACGCCAATTGGCGCAGGAACAGGAATGGATGGGCCGCAGCCCGTCCGCCCGGCAGGCAAAGTCGAAGGCGCGCATCAGCGCGTATGAGGAGCTGCTGGCCCGCAGCCAGGAGAAGAACATGGATCCGACGGAGATCCAGATTCCGCCCGCGCCCCGCCTGGGCAATATCGTCATTACTGCCGAGGCACTTCGAAAAGCCTTCGGCAACCGGCTGCTGATCGACGACCTGAACTTCAAGCTGCCGCCCGGCGGCATCGTGGGTGTCATCGGCCCAAACGGCGCCGGCAAGTCCACGCTGTTCAAGATGATCACCGGCGTCGAGCAGCCCGATGCCGGCAAGCTGATCGTCGGTGACAGCGTGCGGCTGGGCTATGTGGACCAGTCCCGCGACAGCCTGGACGACAAGAAGACGGTGTGGGAGGAAATCTCCGACGGCATGGACCAGATCCAGATCGGCAAGAAGCTGGTGCCGTCGCGCGCCTACGCCGCCGCCTTCAACTTCAAGGGCGGCGACCAGCAGAAGCGCGTCGGCGTGCTTTCGGGCGGCGAGCGCAACCGGGTGCACCTCGCGAAGATGCTCAAGATCGAACACAACGTGCTGCTGCTGGACGAACCGACGAACGACCTGGATGTCGACACGCTGCGGGCGCTGGAGGAGGCGCTGGGCGACTTCGCCGGCTGCGCCGTCATCATCAGCCACGATCGCTGGTTTCTCGACCGCCTGGCGACGCACATCCTGGCTTTCGAGGGCGACAGCCATGTCGAATGGTTCGAGGGCAACTACCAGGCCTATGAGGCGGACAAGCGACGCCGCCTGGGTGCGGCGGCGGACCAGCCGCACCGGATCAAATACCGGCCGTTGACCCGGTGAGGGTCACGGGGGGTGATCCGGTGAGGGTCACGGGGAGTGACCTGGTGAAGGTCACGGGAGTGACCTGGTGAGGGTCACGGGGGGTGACCCGGTGAGGGTCAGGCGGAGTATCGCACGGTGAATGCAGCGCTCTTCTCGGCTCCGCGCAGCGTCACCACCGTGCGGCTGTCGCTGCTGCCACCCTCGCCTGAGCAGCTGGACGACCTCATCCGCCTCAAGGCGGATGAGCGGGTCTTCGGCTACATCCTGCACGGCGTCCGCACGCCCGTCCGCACCGCGGAGGAGCTGGAGGACGACATGGATTTCTGGCAGGTGCGTGGCTATGGCATCTGGTCGGTCTTCCTGCGCGGGACTGGCGATTTCCTGGGCGTCGCCGGCCTCATGGAGCGCTCCGACGGCCGAGGCGTGGCCCTGCGCTATGCGCTATGGCCCGAATGTCGCGGCCATGGTTATGCGCGGGAGGCGGTGGCGGCGGCGCTGGCTTTCGGCCACCGCGCCGGCGTGCCGCGGATTATCGGCGTCGCGCGCGAGAGCAACGCCGCTTCGCGCGCGGTGATGAGCGAAATCGGCATGACCGAATGCGGCGAGTTCCACAATCACGGTCACCGCATGGTGGTGCTCGAAAGCCTGGCTCCCCATCTGGCCTCTCATGGCTCACCGTGAATCCCACCTCGTCCATCGCATAGGCTGGCTGCGCGCGGCGGTACTGGGCGCCAATGACGGCATCCTCTCCACCGGCAGCCTGATCGTGGGTGTCGCCGCTTCCGCCGCCAGCCCGCAGCAGATTCTCATTGCCGGCGCGGCCCGGCTGGTGGCGGGCGCCATGTCAATGGCGGCGGGCGAATACGTCTCGGTCAGCAGCCAGGCCGACACCGAAGCGGCCGACATGGCGCGGGAGCGGCAGGAGCTGGCCGACGATCCGGAACACGAAACCGCGGAGCTGGCGCAGATCTACGTCGGCCGCGGCGTCGAACCGGGCCTGGCGCGCCAGGTCGCCACGCAGTTGATGGCGCATGACGCACTGGGCACCCACGCGCGGGAGGAGCTTGGCATCACCGAGATCACCGCCTCCCGCCCGGTCACTGCCGCACTCGCCTCGGCCGCCAGCTTCGCGGTCGGCGGCGTGCTGCCGCTGGCGGTGGTGTTCGTCTCGCCCACAACATGGCTGGCATTCCTGGTAACAGCAGTCTCGCTGGGCGCGCTGGCTTTGCTGGGCGTGGTGGGCGCGCTGGCGGGTGGCGCGCCGCTGCGGGCTGCAGTGATGCGGGTGGTGTTCTGGGGGGCGGCGGCGATGGCGCTGACGGCGGCGATCGGCGCGTTGGTTGGGCGCGCGGTGTAGCGCCGCACTCACCCCCCGGCTGGGCGGCCCCGGGTCAGCGCCACCGCCTGACGCACTATCCGCCCGTCCGGGTCGGCCAGCGGCGCCAGCACGGTGAAATGGTTGGCGCCGGGCCATTCCTCGCTCGTACCGCTCCAGCGTGCCGCCAGGTCGCGGGTCTGGGCGCGGAAGGCATCGCTCTCGGCGCCGCCAACCACCGCATGCAGCCGGCCCGCCGGCGGCGGCATGAACATGGGCGACAGCGCCCGCGCCTCGCCCTCCGCCAGGGCCAGCGCGTCGCCGATGCGGGTGTGGCGCAACGGCGTCACGTCGAACACGCCTGAGATGGGCAGCGCGGCCGGCACGTCGCCCGCCGCAAGCAGCATGGCCGAGAGGTGCCCGCCGGCCGAATGCCCGAAGGCCAGCACCGGCCGTAACACCCGGCAGGCCGAGCGTATTTGCTGCACGATCCGCCGCAGCGTCACCTTTGGGCACAGCTCATAGCCCACCACCGCCACCGCCACGCCATGCGCCACCAGCCCCGCCGCGCAGTGGCTGAAAAACGACTTGTCGAGCTTTTGCCAGTAGCCGCCATGGATAAAGATGGCGACCGGCGCATCATCCGGCCCGAACCGGTCGTAACGCTCCCGCGGCGACGCGCCGTAGGGCACGTCCAGCCGGCCACCGCGCTCGCGATACGCCGCCGCGTCCCGCGCCCAGCCGGCGATGATCCCGGGGTGCTCTGGCACCAGGGCCGGGTTGTCGTATTGCGCCTGCAGCGCCGGATCGAAGGCCGCCCCGCTTCCGGTCATGCTTTCGCTCATGTGCCGCCTTTCCCTTGGCCCTTGGCCTCGGTCCTGGGCCCTGACCGTGGCCCTGACCCTGGCCTTGACCTCAGCCTTGGCCCTTCCCTTGCCGTCCGCTTCGTATGTGAATGGCACGATGCGGCCGGCGAGTGGTAGCACGGCCAGGGCACCGAGACCTGGCTGTTCGACGAAGCCGGCCCGATGCCCAAACGCCCTGTCAGCATCAATGACGTGCCGATCGCCGAGGCGCGGCCGCAGTTCCGCTGGCCCCCGGGCAGACCCGACAGGGCGGCGGCCGGACAATGACCCGGGCCTTACCGCGCTCGGCCCCTGAAGCTACGCTATCCCAAAATTACCAGGGAAAGCGCCATGCAGGACCTCGATATCCATTCGATCACCGATGCCGCGATCGCGCAGATGGGCAAGACGCCCGATCCGCGGCTGCGCGAGATCATGGAAGCCGCGATCCGCCACCTGCACGACTTCGCGCGTGAGGTGAACCTCAAGCCGGATGAGTGGCTGGCCGGCATAGGCTTCCTCACCGCGGTCGGACAGATGTGCACCCCCTACCGGCAGGAGTTCATCCTGCTGTCGGACGTGCTCGGCCTGTC
>JACMRO010000128.1 GCA_014376425.1 Rubritepida sp. | reverse complement strand
GTCGAACAGCTTGGCCAGTTCGGCCAGCGTCTTCTCCCCCTTGATGGCCGCAAGCGCCACCTTCGCCTTGAAGCCGGCGCTGTGCGTCCGGCGGGTTCGTTTCGTCATGATCTCTCCTGATCCGCGGCAACATCGCCGCTGTCAGGCAGGAAAACCAGTTATCGGGCTGTACGAACTTCCCGAGCCACCTCTCGCCAACGCCGCAACATCACGCGAGAGCCCTTCCGGCGCGGTCGTCGGCGCGAAGCGGGCGCGAACAGAGCCCACCTTGTCGATAAGGAATTTGGTGAAATTCCACTTGATGCCGCTGCCCAGCAGCCCGCCCTTTTGCTGCTTCAGCCACACATACAGAGGATGCGCGCGCGGCCCATTGACCTCGATCTTGGCGAATACCGGGAAGGTCACGCCATAGCTGCGGTCGCAGAAGGCGGCGATCTCCTGGTCGGACCCGGGCTCCTGATGGCCGACCTGGTCGCAGGGGAAAGCCAGCACAGCGAAACCGCGCAGCGCATACTGCTCGTGCAGCGCCTGGAGCCCCTTGTACTGGGACGTGAAACCGAATTTCGACGCCACATTGACGATCAGCAGCGCCTGGCCGCGATACGCCGCGAGGCTCTCCTGCTCGCCCGTGGTTAGCCTGGCGGTGTGGTCATAAAGCGCCATCGCGCACTCCCTTTCCTGTTGGTTTGCGCGCGGTTGCCATTACGTAGTCGAAGGCGCTGTAGACCGTGCGTGCATCGAGGTTGAGCAGCAGCCGATAAGGCAACCTGCCGTCCATCGGTAGCCTCGCGAACAGTGCAGGGTCCTCAGCCAGCGCGCGGTGCAAGCCGGGAAAGACATGCTCTCCGATCGGCCTCACATCCACCGTCGCGAAGCCGCCCGCGCGCAGCTTCGCGATGTAAGGCGCTCGCTGGTCGGCATTGGCCGCGGGCACCGCGAATTTCTGCGCGAACTGGGACCACGTGAACTCCTGCACCCGCCGGCGCAGCGCCGCGGGTTCGGGCGCCGTGCGAATCACGTCGGCCAGTACCAGCCGCCCGCCAGGCCGTGGCACGCGAAAGGCCTCAGCGAGGAAATCGGCGCGGGTGTGGAAGTGGAAAGCGCATTCCACGGCGGTAACGATGTCGCAGCATGCATCCGGCAGAGGCATCGCGGTGGCGGAGCCCTCGGTCAGCGTGATGCGATCCGCCATGCCCCGACGCTGCACACGCTGGCGGTCCAGGCGCACTTGCATCGGCGTGATGTTCAGCCCGGTGATGTGGCGGGGAGAGAACCGCTCCATCCACATCATATCCTGGTCGGCGAAGCCGAAGCCGACATCGACGCCATCGTCAGCGGGCCCCATTTTCGCCGCCTCGGCGACCAGCATCGCCAGGGCCGCACAAGCCTCATCGATGTTGCGCGCAGATTTTCAATAGCCGAGGTTGAGGTAGAGCCCGTTCTCGGTGAAGGCGCGTGTCGCCAGTAGGCTATACAGATCGCGCGCCGCCAGGCGTTGGAAGGGCGTGTATGCCCGGGCTGCTAACCGGACCGCATCTCCGAGACTTGGCCGAGGGCGGGTGGCGCCAAGGTTGGTTTCTGACATCGGAGCTGCCTCTACGTGTTGTTCCAAACGGGTGCCCAGTACGGAATGGTCGCACGCGGGCGGCTAAGCGAAGATGGTGTATCTCGCTACTCAGCGCCGAGGCGCGGGAGTCGCTTCCCGGGGATGGGGCCAGAACCCAGCGACGCGGGCTTCAGCCAGCTCGTGACGATCATGTGTGGCAGCGTCAAAGCGGCGATGATGCGGAACGCAGGCGCCAGCAGGCCGGTCGTCACGTCGTCATCGAGCCACGCCAGGCCAACGAGCCCGACTGCACAGACGGCACTGGCCGGCAGCATCACGGTCGCGACCCAGCGCGCGGCCACCCTCGCTTGGGCCGGGTCCCGCCAGGCGCCGAGCCGCAGAACGTGCCGCACGGAATGGCCGAGGCCAAAATACAGCCCAAACGCCAGCACTGGCGGCAGCAGCACGAAGCCGGCCGCAGTCGCGAGACGCTCTGATACACCATGCCCCTCGCGCCACGCCGCGCTGATGATCCAGCCGAAAACCACTGCCCAGGCTGGCAGCAGCCAGACGGCGCTGCTGAGCACGCGCTGCATCACGGCCGGGTCCCACCCGGCCATCGCCGCCAGCACCGGGGCTGCGTCAGCCGGATACAGCGCGATCGGCAGCAGGATCGGCAAGGCACCGTAGGTCACGATGCCAAGCAGACGCGGCACGCGGTCGGGCAGGAGCCCGTCCTCTGTGTCCCCGAGGCCGAAATGCAGCACCGAGCCCGCGAGAAACAATGCCAGCGTGGTGGCGGGCGCGACCATCCAGCCCAGCCAGACAAGGCCGGCCAGGCCCAGATAGCCGAACAGGAAGGGCAGCCACCAGAACGGGCCAAGCCTGGGCCGCAGAACCGGCCGCGCCACGAGATGGTCGAACGCACCGTGCGGGAAGCCGACCAGCACGATCCCGGCCAGCAGGACGGTCAGCTGCAGCCCGAAATCGAAGCGCATGCCCATGATCGCAAGCGCGCAAAAGGCGGTGAACCCCGCCGTCGCGACTGCGAATTGCAGCCGCAACGCAGGGCCTAACCAACGGTGATGGAGCTCGGCCATTCGTTCCGCCTCATGGCAAGCCGCAAGGCGGCGGTGACGGTGGGCACGAAGGGGATCGCTGCGGCGACGGCCACGAAATCGGTGGGGCGGGCGCTGTCATTGAGGAACCGCACCAGCGCCCTTGGCTCACAGCGCTGGAACAGCGCGGCGAAGATGCGCGGGGCCAGTTCCGGCTGGCGCCCGAGGAGATCCAGCAGCACCCGATCCATCATCCGCACCAATGCGGGACGGGCCCGCGCGGGCCGTGGCAAGCGCCCGGCCAACAGGTCCTGCGCGAGGCCATCGCAGCGCGACTGGATCGCGTGGAACGCATAGCCAGTGCTCGGGCGAGTGGCACCGCCCGCCACCCCCAGGGGCAACAGGCGCTGACCGACACGCGGCTGAAACACGGGGTCCATCGGGAGGGCGCCCTGTTCCTCGAAGACGGTGGCGAACCGCTCCACGCCATAGCGACTTCGCATGTAGGATCGGATCGCCGTGACATGGTCCGGCGGATGCAGGCCCAGGGGCGCGAACCATGTGTCTTCCACCAGGGCGCGGTGATTGCTGGATGGCAATACATAGGTGAAATGCGCGGCACCCGCCTGGGCGCAGCGGAAATCCATGAGCATGGCGGTTCCGGCATCGAAGACAGCTTTGTCCGTCTCGATCTCCAGGCCGCCGAAGAGTTGGACAAGCCCGTGTCGCCGGGCGCCGTTCGGCGGCCGTGTATCGAAGGCCATCGCGGCGCGCACCGTTGTCGATCCGAAGGTCACCCGCACACCGTTCGTATCCTCGACGGCGGTCGCCAACGCCCCTAGGTGAAGATCGATGTGAGGGGCGGCGCGGACCAGGTCCAAAGCGAGGCTATAGAACGCGTCAGAAGGAATGGACTCGTAGCGTAGACCCGCAGCGGCGCAGACCACATGCACGCCATCCGCCGCAACCGCCCAACGCTCCCAGGAGGCAGACACCGCTGCCTGGAAGGGATGCGCGGCCAGCGCCCAGTAGGACCAAGTCCGGTCGCGGGCATAGGTCACGCGCGGCTCCACGACCAGCACCCGCAAGCCCGAGAAACACGGCGCGGCGAGGCGCCCGGCCAGGCTCAATCCAGCGAGACCGGCACCCAGGATGGCCACGTCATAATCGTGCCGGGCGGTCATGCTGTGACATCACGTGGCATAGGACCGGGCACGCTGCGCATGGGTGCTGCGACCAGACTTCCAGCCAGTAGAAGAAGTTTGCGCGGCATCGGCACGATACAGCGGCCCGCGCCGAGATAGCCGGGACCGTGGCGCAGGATGCGGCGGCCGATCTCCTCGTAGATCCTTGCCGCGGCGCGGATGGCGGGGCGGACCCGTGCTGGGAGATGGCGGTAGCCCAGTTCAGCGCTGCGATACCGGCGATCCGCCCGGTCCAGCAGCAGCTGCACGGCGCTGAAGACGGCATCCGGCGCCTCGTGCAATCGCGCAGCATCAAGCCCGGTGGGCAGCCAGGTGGCAGGTAGATACACCCGGCCGCGCTCTGCATCCCCGGCCACGTCACGCGCGATGTTCGTCAGTTGCATCGCGATGCCAAGATCGACGGCATAGGTCGTTGCGGCAGCACTGCGTGCATCCAGGATTGGGCACATCATCAGGCCGACCGTACCGGCAGCGCCGTGGGCGTATCGCAGCAACGCGGCCTCATCCGCGACACGCACCGGGTCAAAATCGGAGAGCACTGTCTCGATCAGCGTGATGGCCGCGCTCGGGTCAACGCCGCACCGGCGCTGCAGGGCCAGAAAGCGCGCCGCCATCGGGTGGTCGTCATCGCCGGCTAACACCGCGTCGCGCAGCAGCAGAAGTTCGGCACGCGCCGCGCCGGGGTCGACACATTCATCGGCCAGATCGTCGACGCCGCGGCAGAAGGCATAGAGTTCGGCGGCATCCGCCAAGGTCGAGCCCGGCAGCAAGCGGCCGGCGAGGCGGAAACTCTGCCCAAAACGCGCCAGAACGGCCACCGCGTCCGTCAACGGACTTTCTCGGCCGCGAGCAGGGATTCCATGACCTTCGCCGTGGTCAGTACACCCGGGACGCCGGCGCCGGGGTGGGTGCCCGCACCCACAAGGTAGAGCCCCGGAATCGGCCCCTGATTGTGGAACCGAAAAAACGCCGATTGCAGCAGATTTGGCGCCACGGAAAACCCCGCGCCGTGCCGGCTGAGATAGTCATGCGCGAAATCCTGCGGCGTCATGCTGCGCTCTGTGATGATATGGCCCGACAAGCCTGGCAGGACGCGCGCCTCCAGCAGTTCCAGGATGCGGTCGCGCAGCAGCGGGGCGGCGCGATCCCAGTCGATACCGGCGCGCAGGTTGGGTACCGGTGCCAGGACGTAGAAGCCGTCCTGCCCGGGCGGCTGGAGGCTCGCATCGGTGGCGGCGGGGCGATGCAGGTAAAGGCTGGGGTCGTTCGGCACCTGATCGCCGTCGAAGATCTCGTCGAGCAGGGCGCGCCAGCGCTCGCCGAGGATGATCGTGTGGTGCGCCACGTCGGGCCAGGTGCGGTCCGTACCGAAGCACAGCACGAACAACCCCATCGAGTAGTTCATGCGGTCCACTTTGCGC
The DNA here is from genome assembly GCA_014376425.1 of Rubritepida sp. Lineage (GTDB taxonomy): Bacteria > Pseudomonadota > Alphaproteobacteria > Acetobacterales > Acetobacteraceae > Rhodovarius. The sequence goes on along the minus strand of JACMRO010000128.1, from coordinate 3,443 downwards.
CTGCGGCGCACCGGGTCGGGCAGCAGCGCCGCATGCACCTGCGGCGCATCGGAATTGGCGATCACGATATCGGCGGATAGTCGCACCCCGCCTTCCAGTTCGACGCCGACGGCGCGCCCCCCGCTGACCATGATGCGCGATACCGTGCGCCCCAGCTGCAGCCGGATGCCCTGGCGGACCATGAGCCCTTCGAGTGCGGATACGAGGGCACCCGTGCCACCGCGCGGAAACCAAACGCCCCATTTTTGTTCGAGATGCGGGATCAGAGCGTAGATAGCCGAGGTGCGGAACGGATGCCCGCCGATCAGCAGTGGCTGCAGGCTGAACACCTTGCGCAGGGCCTCGTCGCGGATGAAGCTGCCGACCAGCGACGAGACCGATCTGTAGCCGCCGAGGCGAATGATCGCCGGCAGGGCGCGCAGCATCGAACCCACCGTGTGGAAGGGTTGCGCACCGAGCTGGTCGAAACCGACCTCGTACAGCGCGCGTGACCGCTGCATGAGACGGTCATACCCGGCCAGACCGTCGGGCGCGAAGGCGGCCACCGCTTCCCGCATTTCCGCGGCCGAGCTGCCATACTCGAAATGGCGCCCATCGGGGAACAGTATGCGGTACCAGGGGCGGACGGGAAGCAGCTCGACATGATCGCTCAGGCGTTCCCCGAACAGGGCAAACAGCTCATCGAAGAGCTGTGGTGCGGTGATGACGGTCGGGCCCGCGTCGAAGGTGAAGCCATCCTGCCGGAACACACGGGCGCGGCCGCCGATGGCCGGCAGGCGTTCCACGACGGTCACCTGATAGCCCTGCCGCCGGGCCCGCAGCGCAGCGGCGATGCCGCCGAAGCCCGCGCCGATGACAACGGCGTGTTGGGCGCCGGGCGGCGCCGAGACATCACGCGGCATGCTGGCTGCCCATGGCTGGCGTTTGCGGGGAAGGTGCGAGGGCCGTCGCCGCGTTGAGCAGAATCCGGCGCAGCGGGTGACCGGCCATTTCCTTCATGGCTTCGGCGAGCAGCCGGTCGCGCCAGCGCATCGTTGCTTCAGTGGCAGGCCGCAGCCAAGCCATCAGCGTCGCCTCGTCCTCGGTTGCCATGCCCTTTTCCGCGGCGCGCGTGAGGGCGAAGCGTAGGCTCTTGCCTCGGACGGGATCGCCGCAACAGACCGCGTGGACCAGGACACCGTTCAGTTCGCCGCGTGCAAGGTCCGGCGCGACATCCGCGACATCATCGGTGATCTGATAGGCAACCCCTATCGCACAGGCAAATCGGCCAGCCCTGCGAATGTCATCCGCGCCGAGCCCGCCCAGCATCGCGGCGGCTTCGACCGGAAGTGCGATCATGGCGCCAGCCTTGGCTTCCACCAGGGAGACGTAGCGGGCGCGGGTCATCTTGGACCAGAGCGTGGGACTGAACCCTTCGGCCTGCCCGGCCGCCATGTCCGAGACCCGGCTTGTGAACAGCCGGATCAGCGCGGCGCCATCAGGGTCTTCGGCGAGCGTCCGAAAAGCGGCCATGAGAAGGTGGTCACCGACGCAAATCGCCACGGGCGCACCGAACCTTGCGGCCACACTCATCTGCCCGCGCCGGAGCGGCGCCTGGTCCTGCACGTCATCATGAACGACCGATGCCTGGTGGACCAACTCGCAGGCGGCGGCCAGGGCAAGGGCGCCGGTATCGGCGACGCCGAGCTCACCGGCACAAGCGATGGCGAGCTTTGCCCGCCACATTCTTCCGCCTGTGTTGAGGTGGTAGAGCGATGCCTGCCCCAACACCCCACCATGCCGGGTCGCAGCTTCGATCAGCGCTGCGACCCGGCGGAGCATCATGTCCGACATGATCTGACTACGCGGACTGCCGGCTGCCGACCGGCATTGCAGCACCATGCTCGAGTTCAACCTCAGACTTCCGTGCGGCGATCAGGTAGATGAGCACGCCGAACGCTGCCTTGGCGACGATGTCCGCGACCGTATAGCCGACCTGCACAGCGGTATTCGCGGTACCGCCGGTGAAGCCGATCATTGGGAAGACGAACACGACCGGATAGAACGACCAGGAGAGAATGGTCACCCAGCGTGCTGCGCTGACCATGCCGCGCACCGATTCCGGCTGGCTGGCGATGGAATTCTTCAGCCCGACAAAGAGGTCATAGACGATGATGAGGAACGGGATCATGGCCAGGCCCCACCAAAGCCACCGGGTGTTCGGGTCGGCCGAGATCTCTCCAGGATAACCGAGTGCGACCATCAGCAGGGCAAGCAGGCCGAGCTTGGTGCACTTCGCGACGGTTTCCTGCCGGGTGAGCTTCATCACGAGGATGAGTTCGATCAGCAGAAGCGGGACGGTCAGCAGCCAATCGACATAGCGGTAGGCATCGTTGAACAGCGCCGTCGTAGGCGTCAGGGTCGAGCCGTTGACGACAAATGCGCTCTCCCAGGAGTGCGCAATACGGAAGTAGTGGTAGCAGGCGATGAGCGTGACCAAACCTGTCACAGTCAACGCTGTGCGATAGGCGGGTGCGACTCGGAAACTTTGCATGAAGAAGAAAATTGTTGCAGCGCCCATCACCGCTATGGTGAATGAAAACGCGTTATAGACGAGGAGGAACTGAGGTACTGTAAGCGCTTCCATCTAAGGATCCTTCATTGGCGTGAAATATTGATAAGCAGAAGCATAGTTCTGCTGTCAAAAAATCTGGCGCTGTTGTCCGGAGCTCATGTACGCAAGCGCAGCGTTAGGCTCATTCCTTGGGAACTGACCGATCTGCTGGTCTCAGACACTTACTCAGGCCTCAATCAACTGTGCATCACCAGTCGATCTGCAAGAGTATTTTTTTTCGTGCCGCCCGTGGCGTTTCCGCATCTATGGGAATCCGAGGCGGGGCGGGGATCAGCAACCGTTACGTGCACACATCGGCACTGACCGAGCGTTCGCAAGCGGCCGCGCAGGTGTTGATGAATACGTGCGCCAACAGGATTCCTCGCCCCGACGGCCGTGTCGCGGCCACTGCCGCCGACCTCCGTTGCGTTGCATTCAGCCATGCGGCACGGCACGACGGCTGCCAGCCAGCTCGGCGCTGTGCTGGAACCAGGCAACACAGCCAAGCGGAAATTCAGCAGACACCGCCTGTCATATGCAAGGCGAATAGCTGGTTGCGGCCCCGTGCGAAGGGCCTACTTCCCCGAGATGAAATTTGCGCTGGCTCTCCTTCTCGTCGCCCTGCTGGGTGCCGGCTGGTATCTCTACAACCCGGACCTGCCCCGCGCTGCGCTGGAGCGCCGCTGGGCGCCGCCGCCCTCTCAATTTATCGAGGCCGCAGGGGTGCGCCTCCACATCCGTGACACCGGGCTGCGCGATGGCCCGGCGGTGCTGTTGATCCACGGCTTCGGCTCCTCCCTGCACACCTGGGAGGCCTGGGCGCCGCTGCTGGAGGACCGCTTCCGTGTCG
>JACMRO010000127.1 GCA_014376425.1 Rubritepida sp. | reverse complement strand
GGGCATAGCCCGAGATCAGCACCGGCGGCCGGCGCATGTCGCGCGCGCGCTCCGTGCTGGTGATGATCCAGGCCACCGCGCCGTCATTGATCAGGCAATAATCCAGCAGGCGCAGCGGTTCGCAGATGGGCCGCGCCGTGGCGTGGTCCTCCCGCGTGATGGGCCGCCCGTGCATCACCGCATCGGGGTTGAGGCAGGCGTGGTGGCGGAACGCTTCTGCCACCCAGCCCAGATCGGCGTTGGTCGTGCCGTAGTCGTGCATGTGCCGGGCCCACATCATGGCGTGGCTGGCGCCGGGGGAGGTCATGCCCCAAGGGCTCCAGGCGCCGTCGCCGCCGCCGTAATTCACCCGCCGCGAGCGGCCGTTATTGCCATAGACCAGCGCGACCGTCTTGGCCGCGCCACTGGCGACCGCCTGCATGGCAAGCGACAGCGACACGCCAGAAAAGCGCCCCGGCGCCTCGGTCAGCAGGCAATATTGTGGGTTGATGCCCATCATCTCGGCGAAGCGCTCGTAGCTGGGGATGCGGTTGACGATGAGGCCGTCGATGTCGGCTGGCCGCAGCCCGGCATCGTCCAGCGCCATGTTCAGCGCCTCGCAGCCCAGGCCGTAGGAATCGCTCTCGGGAAAGCTGCCGAAGGCGGAGGTGCCGATGCCGGCGAAGGCGGTGCGGTCGCGTAGCGGCCAGGGTTCGTGGATATTCAAGCCGCCATCCTCTGTTGCGCATCTTCCCGCATCATCGCCGCGCATTTCTCGCCGATCATGATGCAGGCGGCGTTGGTGTTGCCGGAGACCACGGTGGGCATGATCGAGGCGTCAGCCACCCGTAACCCTTCGATGCCGCGCAGCCGCAGCCGCTCGTCCACGACATCGCCCATCCGGCAGGTGCCGCTGGGGTGGAAGATGGTGGTGCCCTGGGCGCGGGCGTGTTCCAGCATGCCGGCGTCGCCCTGGGCGGCCGGGCCGGGCAGGTGCTCGGCCGCGATCCAGCGCGCCAGTGCAGGCGTCGCCGCCAGCTTCCGTGTCAGATGCAGCCCCGCCACCATGCAGTCGCGGTCGAATTTCTCCGAGAGGTAGTTGGCCTGGATATGCGCCTGGGCCGTGGGGTCGGGGCTGGCCAGGGTGATCGTGCCCCGGCTTTCGGGGCGCAGCTGGCACACGCTCATGGTGAAGCCGGAGAACTTATGCAGGCCCTTGCCCGGCCCATCGGCGCTGAACGGAATGAAGTGAAATTGCACGTCCGGCGTGGCCGATTGCGGCATCACCCGGGCGAACAGCCCCGCCGTGCCGGCCGAGAAAGTCAGCGGCCCGGTGCGCTTCAGGGCGAACTCCATGCCGGTGCGCAGCTTGCCCCAAAGGCTGTTCGCCACATCGTTGAAGGTCACTGGCGCGTTGGCGCGAAACACCATCCGCGCCTGGAAATGATCCTGCAGGTTGCGGCCCACGCCGGGCAGGTGGTGCCGCGTCTCGATGCCCATCGCCTGCAGATGCGCACCGTCACCGATGCCCGACAGCATCAGCAGTTGCGGCGAGTGGATGGCGCCGCCGCTCAGCACGACTTCCCGCCTGGCGCGCACCACCTGGCCATCGGCGTACTCCACGCCCACGCAGCGGCCGCCCTCGATGATGAGCCGCCGCGCCGGCGCATTGGGCAGCACGGTGAGGTTGGGCCGCGCCGGCTTCAGATAGGCGGTGGCGGATGAGCAGCGCAGCCCGTTCCGCGCGGTGACCTGGAACCAGCCCACTCCCTCCTGCTCCGGCCCATTGAAATCGTCATTGTAGGCGAAGCCCAACTGCTGCCCGGCCTCGATGAACGCCGCCGAGATCGGGTTGCGGTCGCGCATGTCCGACACCGCCAGTGGCCCGCCCTGGCCGTGCAGCGCATCTTCGCCGCGTTCATTGTCCTCGGCCGCGCGGAAATACGGCAGCACATCCTCGAAGCTCCATCCGGTACAGCCGAGCTGCCGCCAGTGGTCGTAATCCGCCGCCTGGCCGCGGATGTAGATCAGCCCGTTGATGGCGCTGGAGCCGCCCAGCACCCGCCCGCGCGGCCAGTTCACCTGCCGGCCGTGCAGTTCAGGCTCGCCGGCCGTCTTCAGGTTCCAGGAAAGGGTTGGGTGATACATCGTCTTCGCGTAGCCGATGGGGATGTGCAGCCATGGGTTGCGCGCCCTGCCACCGGCCTCCAGCAGCACCACCGTGGCACCGGGAATTTCGGCCAGCCGCGCGGCCACGGCGCAGCCGGCGGAGCCCGCACCCACCACCACATAATCGGCCTCACGCATTGCGTCTCTCCCCGGCGCCCCGCCGGCCATGCCGCCGGGATCGTGCCTGCCATGCTTGGGCCGGCCGGGCGCGCGGTCAACCTGGGGCCGGGTGCGAGTTGACGCGTCCCCCCTGCGCGCGTGCAATCCGCCCATGGACGCATTCGCCCGCATCGTCGGCCCGCAGCATTGCCTGACCGCGGCCGCGGACATCGCACCCTATGGCGAGGACTGGCGCGGCGTGCTGCACAACCCGCCGGCGCTGGTCGTGCGGCCGGCCTCCACCGCTCAGGTGGCCGCCATCATGGCCCAGGCCGCCGTGCAGGGCCTGCGCGTGGTGCCCGCGGGCGGCCGCACCGGGCTGGCCGGCGGCAGCGTGCCGGTAGCGGGCAACGCCCCCAGCATCAGCGTTTCGCTGGAGCGGCTGAATCGCATCCGCGCCGTCGATGGGGTCGACATGTCGATCACCGTGGAGGCCGGCTGCATTGTCGAGCAGGTGCAGAACGCTGCCTCCCAGGCTGACCGGCTGTTCCCGCTGAGCTTCGGCGCCCAGGGCTCGGCGCATGTCGGCGGCGCCATTTCCACCAATGCCGGCGGCATCCGCGCGCTGCGCTACGGCACCATGCGCGACCTGGTGCTGGGGCTGGAGGTGGTGTTGCCCGATGGCCGGGTGCTGGACGACATGCGCGCGGTGCGCAAGGACAATACCGGCTACGCGCTGCGCCACCTGTTCATCGGCGCCGAGGGCACGCTGGGCCTGGTGACGGCGGCGGCGCTCAAGCTTTTCCCGCCGATGCGGGCCAGGCAGACCGCCTTCGTGGCGGTGCAAACCCCTCATGCCGCGCTGGCGCTGCTGGGCCGCATGCGCGACTGCGGCGCCGACCTGGTGGCGTTCGAGCTGTGCGGCCGCCGCCCCATCGCGCTGACCATCCAGAACCTGCCCGGCTTCCGCGCGCCGGTGCCGCTGACCACGCCCTGGTACTGCATCATCGAGATCGCCGCCGCCCATGCCGGCGCACCCCTGCGCGCGATCATCGAGGACAGCCTGGCCGCGGCACTCGAGGCCGGCGAATGCGTCGACGCCATGCTGGCCGACAGCGAGGAGAGCCGCGCCATGCTGTGGCGCATGCGCGAAAGCACGCCGGATGCGCAGCGGCGCGAGGGCCCTTCCGCCAACACCGACACCTGCGTGCCGGTCTCCGCCGTGCCAGGCTTCCTGGACGATGTGGCGGGGCTGTGCGCGGCGCGCTGGCCCGAGGGCCACATGATGGCGATCGGCCATCTGGGCGACGGCAACATCCACATCAGCCTGCAGGCGCCGGGGGTGGTGCCCGCGGTGGAATGGGCGGCGCGCGCGACGGGCTTCGACGATGCGGTAGCCGACCTGGCAGTGGCCGCCGGCGGCAGCTTCTCGGCCGAGCACGGCATCGGGCAGAGCAAGCTGCGGCAGATGGCGCGGCTGAAAAACCCGGTGGCGCTGGAGGTGATGCGGGCGATCAAGGGGGTTCTGGACCCGGGTGGGCGGATGAATCCGGGGAAGGTGCTGCCGGGGCTGGCAGCCTACTAGGCGCCCAGCAGCCGCCGCAGCTTCCGCACCGCGCTGTCGGGCGTGGTGAACACCGGCTTGCCCGTCGCCTCCGCCACCGCGGCCGCAAGATGCGCCATGCTGAACTGCGCCAGCAGAATGGCGTCGCCCGCCATGCCACGCGCCGCCTCGACCACCAGCCGGTCGTGCATCGCCACGTCGCCGGCGTCGAGCGCGGCCAGGGCTCCCGCGGCCAGCCGCGGCGTCAGGGTCACGCCGGCGGGGAATTCGGGTGGCATCGAATCCAGCGTGGGCTGGAATGTGGAGAGCAGGCCGATGTGCCGATGCGCCGCCGTGGCTTCCTCGATCGCCGCCTCGTTCGGCTTCAGCACCGGGGTCGGCAGGGCCGCGGCGCAGGCTTCGATGCACGGTCCGAAGGCGGAGCAGGTGAACAGGATGCCGTGCGTGCCAGTGCCATGGGCGTAGCGCGCCAGGGTCAGGAAGCGTTCGCCCATCGCGGTGGTGAGGCGCCCGTCGCGCGCCAGGTCGGCCGCCAGGCTGGTGTCCAGCAGGCTCATCAGCGTGGCTTCCGGCCACAGCCGGGCAAAAGCGGCTTCGACCGGCGCCGGGCTGTGGCGCAGTGCGTGGATCAGGGCAATCCTCATGCCGGCCGGCAGCGGCGCAGCACCGACGGGAACTCCAGGCAGCCAGGGAAGGCGATCTCATCGGGCCCGCGCCGGCGCACCCGCAGCAGGTCGGGATTGTTGTCGCAGCTGAAGCCGGCATCGGGCGCGGGCCGGTTGTTGAAGCTGCCGCCGCTGGCGCCGTAGGGCACGAAGCGGAATTCCAGCCCGTCCGGGATCAGCGCCACCGTCTCAACCAGCCGCTGGCGGTAGGCCACTTCCAGCGCCGAGGCACGCATCACGACGTCGCGCAGGAAGATGACCGTGGCGCCGCCCTGGCATTCCTGGCCCTGGGTATCGCCGGGCGGGAACTGGCCGCCGATCCAGCTGCCGAAGATCCATTCATGCGGCGGTGCCTGGCGCGCGCTTTGCGCCAGCGCGGGGGTGGCCAGGAGCAGGCTGGCGGAGAGCAGACTACGGCGTTGCATGAAAGGCCCCCGAAAGATGTCTCGCCGTTGGTATGCGGGCCGGCCTGCTACAGCAAGGCCCCCAGCACCTGGCCGCCGCGCATCGGCGTGGCGACGCCGGTGGTGGAGGGGTATGACAGCGGCAACCCGCGCGTCACCCGCGCTGCCAGCACGGCGAAGCACTGCGCCTCCAGCGCATCGCCATTCCAGCCCGCCACTTCCACGCCGCGGACGGGCTCGCTCAGCACCGCCGACAGCGCCTTCATGATCGCCGGGTTGCGCCGGCCGCCCCCGGTGACGAGCCATTGCAACGGGGGCTCGGGGAAATGGCGCGCCGCGGCGGCCACGCAGACGGCAGCGAAGGCGACCAGCGTGGCCGCGCCGTCCTGTGGCGACAGCCGGTCGGCCCCGGCCTCCTTCAACGCCCGGTCGAAATCCAGCCGGTCGAGCGATTTGGGCGGCGGCGCGGCCAGGTAGGGGTGGGTCATCAGCCGGCCCAGCACCTCGCCATCGGCCTGACCGGCGCGGGCCAGGTGGCCATCCTTATCATAGCCGCGGCCGGGGGACTTGCGCGCCCAGTCGTCCAGCGGGCCATTTGCCGGCCCGGTGTCGAAGGCCACCAGCGCGCCATCCGCGCCGATCCAGGTGACGTTGCCCACGCCGCCCAGGTTGGGCACCGCCAGCGGCTTGGGCAGCCGCGCGGCCAGTGCTGCATGCGCGATGGGCACCAGCGGCGCCCCCTGGCCGCCGGCCGCGACATCGGCCGAGCGGAAGTCGAACGCCACTGACAGCCCGGTCATCCGCGCCAGCAGCGCCGCGTCGCCGACCTGCCAGGTCAGGCCCTCGGCAGGCCGGTGCAGAATGGTCTGGCCGTGAAAGCCCAGCAGCTCGGTATCCTCGCCCAGGGTCTTGAGGGCTTCGGCGCGGACCTGCTGCGCCGCCTCGGCATGGCGCTCGGTCAGCCGGCGGACGACGTCTGCCAGCCAGGGATCGTCCGCATCCAGCCCCGGCGCGGCATCGAGCAGGGCGCGAAGGTCGCGCCACAAATCGGGTGCATAGGGCAGCGTCATGGCCGGCCCGAGGCGACAGACGGTTTCGCCGTCGGTCTCGACCCAGGCGGCATCGACGCCATCGAGGCTGGTGCCGCTCATCAGGCCGATCGTCTTCAACATGTGGATGGCCAGCATGACTCCGGCTCTCCCCCGTATCCCCTGCGGAAGGAGGCTGCGGCCAGCTTCCGAGTCAAGGCAAGGGATGCCTGCGCCGCCTCGTCCGCATTCGGGCCAGGTGGTTTGCGCCGATGGCGGCGCCGGGTCATCCTGCCGCGATGAAGGAACTGGAAGGCCGCGTCGCGCTCATCACCGGCGCGCAGCAGGGCATCGGCGCCGCCTGTGCTCTGGCCTGCGCCCAGGCCGGCGCCGACGTGGCGGTGAACTGGCTGGACCGCGAGCCGCTGGAACTGGCGGCGGAGATCCGCACCCTGGGTCACCGTTGCGTGCTGATCCAAGGCGATATCTCCACCGTGCCTGCCGGCCGCGCCCTGCATGCCGCGGCGGTGGCCGCGCTGGGCGTGCCCGATGTGCTGATCAACAACGCCGGCATCTTCCCGCGCTGCGATTTCCTCGCAATGGAGGAGGCGGAATGGGACGCGGTGCTGGGCCTCAACCTCAAGGCTGCCGCGTTCATGACGCAAAGCTTTGCCCGCGCCCTGGCCGGCCAGGCGGGCACTGTCGTCAATCTGTGCTCCTCCGCCATTCGGGGCGATCCGCGGGGTGTGCATTATTCCGCCAGCAAGAACGGCGTGGTCGGCCTCACCCGCTCCACCGCGCTGGCGCTGGCGCCGCTTGGCATCCGGGTCAACGCGCTGGCACCGGGGCTGACCGACACGGCTCAGCCTCGCTTCGGCCATAGCGAGGCAGAGCTGGCGGCGCGCGTCGCCACCATCCCCCTCGCCCGGATCGGCCGGCCTGACGAGATGGGCGACATGGCGGTGCTGCTGGCATCGGCCCGTACCGCCTGGGTCACCGGCCAGGTCTGGCACGTGAATGGCGGGCTCTATCTTGCGTAGTTTCGCCGGCGTCTTTCCCTATCTGGTGTCGCCCATCGGCACTGACGGCACGGTTCTGGAAACGCCGCTTCGGGCGCTGTGCGAGCACCTGATCGGCGCTGGCGTCCACGGCCTCACCCCGCTCGGTTCGACCGGCGAATTCGCCTATCTGAACGCGGCGCAACGGCGTGAGATCGTGCGCATCACGGTCGAACAGACCGCAGGCCGGGTACCGGTCATCGCCGGCGTCGCCGCCACCACCACGGCCGACGCGGTGGCCCAGGCCCGCGACTACGCCGGGCTGGGCGCGGACGGCATCCTGGCATTGATGGAGGCGTATTTCCCCATCGCCGAGGCCGGCGTGGTCGACTACTTCACCGCTGTGGCCAACGCGACCGGCCTGCCCGTGGTGCTCTATACCAACCCCAACTTCCAGCGCAGCGACCTTTCCCTGCCGGCGATCGAGGCGCTGAGCCGGCCCCCCCACATCGTCGCCATCAAGGACGCATCGACCAACACCGGCCGGCTGCTCTCCATCCTCAACCGGGTCGAGGGCCGGCTCGACGTCTTCGCCGCTTCCGCGCACATCCCGGCCGCCGTCATGCTGATCGGCGGCGTGGGCTGGATGGCAGGGCCGGCCTGCATCATCCCTGCCCAGTCGGTGCGGCTGTACGATCTTTGCCGCGCCGGCGACTGGGCTGCGGCGCTGCCGCTGCAACGCCGGCTATGGCGCATGAACGAGCTATTCGCCGCCCACTCGCTGGCCGCCTGCATCAAGGGCGCCCTGCAAATGCAGGGCTTCGCGGTCGGCGACCCACTGCCGCCGCAGGCGCCGCTTTCCCCTTCAGGGCGAGAGGCGGTGGCCGCGGCGCTCGCATCCCTTGCCCCAGGTGAAGCCGGATGAGCGACGAGGACGAACCGCCGCCCATTCCGGCCGGCACTCCCTTCTACACGACGCCGTCCGGTTACGCGGCCCTGCAGGCCGAGATGGCGGCGCTGTGGTATGGCGAGCGGCCCAAGGTGACCGAAATCGTCTCCTGGGCCGCCGGCCTGGGCGACCGGTCGGAGAATGCCGACTATCAATACGGCAAGCGCCGCCTGCGCGAGATCGATCGCCGCGTGCGGTTTCTGCGCCAGCGCATCAACGCGGCGCAGGTGATCGACCCCACCGCGCAGACAAGGCGCGACAGGGTCTATTTCGGTGCCACCGTCACCTATGCGCGGGACGACGACAGCGAGGCCACCGTCATGATCGTCGGCAGCGAGGAGGCGGTGGCCGGGCAGGGCCGGATTTCCTGGCTCTCCCCCGTGGCGCGCGCACTGCTGGGCAAGAGCGTCGGCGATACCGTGCGGGTGACGCTGCCGGGCGGCGGCGAAGCGCTGGAGATCGTGGCGATCGACTACCGCTGAGCACCCGGGCCCGCGCCGTGCGGGCGGGGGGGGCCGGCGTAGACCCTGGCGTGGGGCGGCGGTTACTACATCCCGGCCGTCCTGGCGTCGCCGATTGCGCGCGACCCGAAGGCCGATGGCGCTGTCGGCGCGGCCGGCTACGGCGCACGCACCGGCTAGCCATCCCCACGCGCGTCGCCGCGCCGGCGCTGTTCGGGCTGATGCGGGAATGGTTGGGCCTCGCGGCGCGGGGCTTCACCGCTGGGCTGACCCTGGCGGCGGCGCCGCTGTTGAAGGGGCCGCGCGCGGGCGGCTAGACCCCGTTCAGCATCCGGGCCAGCGCCGCGTTGAAAGCCTTCGGTGCCTCATACATCACCCAGTGGCCGGCACCGGGTATCACCGCCGACAGCAGTTCCGGCCGGGCCGCATGCAGCATCGCCAGCCGTTCAGGAATGTGCGGCCAGGACACCTGGTCGCGCTCGCCCCAGATCGCCCGCATGGGTGCTGCCACATGCGCCAGCCGGTCCTTCAGTGAGGTGCCCGAGGCAAAGCCCCGGCTGCGCAGCCGGGCATGCACCGTGTTCCATTCCTGAATGCGGATGGCCTCGTCATCGATCCGCGCGGGGTCGATCAGCATCAGCGCGTTCAGGTTCTGCCGGTGCGTGGCTACCCGTTCGGCGCCCTGCTTGTCGCGGATTTTCTGCAAGTCCACCGGCGGGCGGGGAAAGCCCAGCGAGGCGGCGCCGACGATGGTGTGGCTGCGGACATGGCCGCCTTCCAGCGCCGCCAGATGCGTGCCGATATTGGCGCCGAAGGAGAAGCCGGCCAGGTCGTAAAGCCGCTCGGGCCCCAACAACTCCGCCAAGCTGGCGGCCAGGGCGGCGGCGACGGAGGCGGGCTCGGCCGGTCCGGGTGCCATCGCGCTCTCCCCCAATCCCGGCATGTCGGCCGCCAGTACCGTCCGGCTGGCGGCGAAATGCGGAATGGTGCGCACCCAGTGCCGCCAGCTTCCGGTGCCGCCATGCAGCAGCACCAGTGCCGGGCCGCTGCCCCAGCGGTGCCAGACCAGTTCGCCCTCGCCGCAGCGGGTCGCGAGCCTGGCGGCGCACCCCTCCAACTCGTCCAGCATCAGGTCTTCCTTGCCCTGCGGGCCTCGCTTCGCGTGATCCAAGTCGTCGCGGCGAAGATCACCATTGCGCCGGCGAAGGTCGTGCTGCTCGGCACCTCGGCGAAGATGACCCAGCCGTAGAAGGCAGACCAGATCAGGTCGAGAAACTTCAGCGGCTGCGAGGCTGAGATGTCGGCCAGCGCGAAAGCCCGCGTCATGCACAAATGCCCCAGGCTGCCGAGCAGACCGCAGAGCGCCAGCAGAAACCACACATACGCCTCCGGCCATGCCCAGCCCGGCCACGCCATCGGCAGGCTGAACAACGACACGGTGATCGACTGCCAGACCACGATGACCTGCGGGCTGTCACGCCGGGTCAGCGCCTTGGTGATAAGGAAGGAGGCGGCGAAGAGCGGCGCCGAGGCCAGCATGATCAGGTTGTAGAAGCCGCCGGTACCGGTGAGGTTGGGCGCCACGACCACGATGACGCCGACGAAGCCGATGCCGGCCGCCACCCAGCGCTGCCATACCGAGCGCTCGCCCAGGAACAGGATGGCCCCGATCATGATGAAGATGGGCGTGGTGAAGCCCAGCGCCGTGAGGTCGGCGAGCGGAATGTGCGGCAGGGCGGTGAACCACAACGTCAAACCCGCCGTGTGCACGACGCCGCGCCAGGCCTGCCCGGCCACGCCGTTCGGCCGGTAGGCGGCCAGCCCGTCGCGCAGGATGAAGGGCAGCATAACGGCCAGGCCCAACAGGTAGCGCAGGAACTGCGCCTGGTAGACGTCCATCGTCTGCGTCACCAGGCGCATCACCGCATTCAGCGAGACCAGCAGCAGCCCGGAGAGCACGGCATAGGTAACTCCCTGAACAGCGCGCGGCAATCGGGCAATCGGGTCCATCGGCTGCCAACCTGCGCGCCCCTGCGCCCTTGCGGAAGCCCCGCCGGGCATTACCCTCTAAGTCTATGCGCGGAGAGCCCCATGCCTGACACCAATATGAACCCATTCCCCGCTGGCCTGAAATTCGGCATCGGCCAGCCTGTGCCGCGGCAGGAGGACCCGACGCTGCTGCAGGGTCAGGGCCGCTACACCGATGACCTTGCAAGGCCCGGGCAGCTGCATGCTTTCATGGTGCGCAGCCCGTACGCGCATGGCGTGATCCGCGGTATCGACACGGCGGCTGCGAAGGCGATGCCCGGCGTGCTGGCGGTCTACACGGCAGCCGACCTGGCAGGCTACGGCACGATGGGCTGCGTGCTGCCGCTGAAGAATGCCGATGGCTCCGCCCTGCGCAATACCGCCCGCCCGCCGCTGGCGGCCGACCGCGTGCGCTTCGTGGGCGACCCGGTGGCCATGGTGGTGGCTGAAAGCCGTCATGAGGCGCGTGACGCGGCCGAGGCGGTGGAGCTGGATGTCGAGACGCTGGACGCGGTGACCGAGGCCTCCGCCGCCGCAGCGGCACCCGCGCTCTACGACGACATTCCTGGCAATTGCGTGCTGGACTTCCATGCCGGCGACCGTGCCCGCGTGGCCGAGGCCTTCGCCACGGCGGCCCATGTCACTAAGCTCGCCATCCGCAATTCCCGCATCGTCGTCTGCGCCATGGAGCCACGGGCGGCGATAGGCGAATGGGCGGATGGCCGGTACACGCTGCATGTCGGCAGCCAGGGCGTCTTCGGCCTGCGCAACCAGATGGCCGGCATCATGGGGGTAAAGAACGAGGAATTCCGCGTGCTGACCGGCAATGTCGGCGGCAGCTTCGGCATGAAGGCCAGCGCCTACCCCGAATATGCGCCTCTGCTGCATGCCGCCCGCGCACTGGGCCGGCCGGTGAAATGGACCGATGAGCGAACCAGCGGCTTCCTCTCTGACCAGCACGGCCGCGACCATGAGACGGTTGCGGAGCTTGCGCTGGATGCCGATGGCCGTTTCCTGGCGGTGCGGCTGACGAGCTTCGCCAATATGGGCGCCTACCTGGCCACCGTGGCGCCGCTGATGGGTACCGGCAACTTCCTGAAGAACATCCAAAGCAACTACGCCACGCCGCTGATCGAAGTGAACACGCAATGCATGCTGACCAACACGACGCCGGTCAGCGCCTATCGCGGCGCCGGGAGGCCCGAGGGCAACTACTTCATGGAGCGGTTGATCGAGACCGCCGCGCGCGAACTCGGCCGCGACCCGCTTGAGTTGCGCCGGCTGAATCACATCGCGCCCACGGCGATGCCATATAAGGCGGCTTCGGGCAGCGTCTATGATGGCGGCGAGTTCAGCGCGCTGCTCGACCAGGCACTGACCGAAGGCGATTTCTATGGCTTTCCGGCACGCCGGGCGGAGGCCGCGCGGCGCGGCATCCTGCGTGGCATCGGCGTCGGCAACTTCCTGGAATGCACCGCCCCGCCGGCCAAGGAACAGGGCGAGATCCGCTTCGAGAAGGACGGGCTTGTCACCATCATCACCGGCACGCTGGATTACGGCCAGGGCCACTGGAGCGCCTTCGCCCAGGTGCTGCACACCCACTTAGGCGTGCCGTTCGAGAGCGTGCGGCTGATGCAGGCGGACAGCGATCTGCTGATCGCCGGTGGCGGCACTGGCGGTTCGAAGTCGCTGATGGCGTCGGGGGGTGCCATCGTCGAGGCGTCCGCGCTGGTGGTGGAAAAGGCCAGGCCGCTGGCGGCGGACATGCTGGAGGCCGCGCTGGTTGATATCGAATTCAGCCAGGGCCGCTTCGCGATTGCCGGCACCGACCGGAGCGTGGGCATCATGGAGGTGGCGGCGAAACACCCCGGTGGGCTGGACGTGCGGCACGTGTTCGACGAGGCGCCGCAGGCCTACCCGAATGGCTGCCACGTCTGCGAGGTCGAGGTCGACCCCGACACCGGGCATGCCCAGGTCGTCGCCTACACCACGGTCAACGATTTCGGTGTGGTGGTGAACCCGCTGTTGGTCGAGGGCCAGGCCCAGGGCGGCATTGCCCAGGGCATCGGCCAGGCGCTGTACGAACGGGTCGCCTACAGCGAGGAAGGCCAGCCGCAGAGCGGCAGCTACATGGATTACTGCCTGCCCCGGGCCGAGGACCTGCCGATGATCGGCTTCGCCAGCCGACCGGTGCCGGCGACCACAAACCCGCTCGGCGTCAAGGGATGCGGCGAGGCGGGCTGCGCCGGCTCGATGCCCGCGGTGATGAACGCGCTGTGCGACGCGCTGGGTGTCGCCCATATCGACATGCCGGCGACGCCCGAGGTGATCTGGCGGGTGCTGGAGGCGAAGAAGGCCAGCTGAGCCCTCGCGCGCCTTTACGAGCGAGCTGACCTTCGCGGCTGTCAGACGCGCATGTGGTCATGGTCGGGTTGAGCCCGACCATGACCACAGTTAGTCAGATCGCGCTGGACCAGTCCGCCGGGATGAAGCGGAAGCCCTCACCCGCCCGCTGGACAAAGCCATTGGCGGGGAAGGGGAAGTGGTATGCGGTCATCCGCGCCCGCTCGGACGCGATGCGGCCGAACAGCGCGATCCGGCTGGCCGTGGCCGTCGGGCCGTCGATGTCGAAGATGCTGGCCCAGCCGGGATGGCGCAGGAAGAGCTCGGGCCGCGACGAAGCGTCGGCGGTGACGAAAAGCTGGTCCCCGCCGTCGGCCACATGAAAGACGGTGTGCCCGGGCGTATGGCCATAAGCCGCGACCGCGTGCACGCCCGGCAGGATTTCGGCGCCCGCCGCATAGCGATCCACCTTGCCCGCATAGGCGCCGAAGCGCCGGGCGACGTTGGCGAAGGTGGGGCGCTGCGCCGCCGGCACCCGCGATTCATTGGTGGTATCGGTCCAGAACGCCCATTCCACCTCAGGCACGAAGACCTGCGCGTTGGCGAAGACCGGCTGGTTCTGCGCATTGCTCAGGCCACCGATGTGGTCGCCGTGGAAATGACTGATCACGATGCGGGTGACGCGCGCCGGATCCAGTCCCGCCGCCGCCATGTTCGCCGCGAGCAGCCCTGCCGTGGCCGGCTGGCCGCCGGTGCCGCTGTCGAACATCGTCAGCCCCGCCGGCGTTTCCAGGAAGGTTACGATGTAAGGGTTGTCGATCCGCGTCGTGCTCAGCATGGCATCGCGCAACGCGCCCTCAACCGCCGCCTGGTCGGCATTCGTGATCCAGCCGGTGCCGGGGTTGGTGCGAGGAACAAAGCCGTCCCAGACCGTCGTCGCGGTAAAGCTGCCGACCTTGAAACGGTAGAAGCCCGGCGCCTGGGCCGGAGCCGCGGGCGCATTGGCCGGCTGCGCCTGGGCGCGGGTGAGCAGGGCGGGGGTGGCAAGGCTGGCCAGCATCAGGCCGCGGCGTTGGTTCATGTGCATGTTCCTGTTCAAATGCCTGATGCCCGGTGGCCGAGCATCGTGTGGAATTGGCCGGGAAGGGACTGGGGGGCAGGCGCCGCAGCGCCGCACCCACCATGCCGCGCCCAAGGCGGACGCTTTACAGAGCGCTGGACCATTCTGCTGGGACGAAGGCGTAGCCCTGGCCCGACCGCGCGAAATAGCCGTTGGCTGGGAAGAGATAGTGGTAGCCGGTGACGCGAATGCGGTCCGTCGCCACCATGTCCAGCACGCGACGGCGGCTTACCGCGGCAACGCTGCCGTCGAAGTCGCCGACGAAATACCAGTCCGGCCGCCGCGCGGTGATCTCGGGCCGGTTCAACGCATCGGCCAGGAAGACCAGCTGTTCGGCGCCGTCGCTGAGGCGGTAGACGGTGTGCCCAGGGGTGTGACCCGGCGCGTCGATGGCGGTGACGCCCGGGATCACCTCACCGGCCCCAACCTGGCGCACCCGGCCCTGATATGGCGCGAAGCGGCGCGCGGTGTTGGCGAAGGCGGGCCGCTGCCGCTCCGGGCTGCGGGTTTCGTTCGCGGTGTCGCCGAACCAGGCCCATTCCGTGCCTGGCACGATGATCTCGGCATTCGGAAAGGCCCGGCCACCGGTGGCGTCCAGCAGCCCGTTGATGTGGTCACCATGGAAATGGCTGTGCATGACGTGAGTTATCGCAGGGGGGTCGACCCCCGCGGCGGCCATGTTGGCGATCATGCGGCCATTTGTGGCGGTGGCCGCCGTCACGCCATTGCCAGCGTCGAACACCAGGAAGGTGTTGCCGCGCTGGGCGAAGGTGATGGTGAAAGGCACGGTGATGGCGTCGCCGGCCATGAAGGCCTCGTCCATCAATGCCCGCAGCTCGGCCGGTGGGGCGCCGGGCACGAAGGTGTTGGCCGGAAAACGGTTGAAGCCGTCATTGATCATGGTGACGGTCCAGCCGCCCACGCGGAAGCGGTAAAAGCCGGGGGCCTGCCCGAGGGGCATGGCGGGGGCGGGCTGTGCCGCGGCCTGCTGCAGCAGGGCAGGTGCCGCCAGCAGCGCGCAGCCGGCCAGAATGAGACGACGGTCGGCCATCAAACCGCACTCGACCAGTCGGCCGGTACGAACATGAAGCCCTGCACGCCGCCCGAGACATGGCGCGCGAAATGGCCGTTGGCCGGGAAGGGGAAGTGGTAGCCGGTGACCCGCACCCGGTCCGTCGTCACCATGTCCAGCACGCGGCGTCGGGTGGCGGCGGCTGCGTCGCCATCGAAGTCGAACACGATCTGCCATTCCGGGCGGGGCGCCATCAGCTCCGGCCGGTTGGTGAGGTCGGCGAGGAAGATCATCTGCTCGGCGCCGTCGGCGATGCGGTAGATGGTGTGGCCGGGAGTGTGGCCGTAGGCGGCGATGGAGGTGATGCCGGGGATCGCCTCGACGCCGGCGGCGATCTGCCGGATGCGGCCGGCATAGGGCGCGAAGCGGCGCGCGGTGTTGGCGAAGGTGGGCCGCTGGCCCTCGGGGCTGCGCTGCTCGTTGCCGGCGTCATTCCACCAGGCCCACTCGACGGCGGGGACGATGATCTCCGCATTGGGAAAGGCGGCGGCGTTCTGCGCGTTCAGCAACCCGTTGATGTGGTCGCCATGAAAATGGCTTTGGATCACGTGGGTGACGCGCGCGGCATCGATGCCCGCGGCGGCCATGTTCGCCAGCATCTTGCCGTTGGTGTTGGTGGCCGGAGTCACGCCATTACCGGTGTCGAACACCACCAGCGTCGCGTCCTTCTGGGCGAAGGTGATGGTGAAGGGGACGGCCAGGCTGTCCGCCGGCAGGAAGCTGGCGCCGAGCACGGCCTGCACATCGGCGAGTGCCGCATTGCGCACAAAGCCCTCGACCGGGCGGCGGAAGAAGCCGTCATGCACGGTGGTGATTGTCCAGGCACCAACCTTGAAGCGATAGAAACCAGGCGCCTGTGTCGCCGGAATGGCGGGCTGCGCCGTAGCCGGGCGGATCAGCTTCGCCGCGATGGCGGCAGAGCCCAGCAAGCCGGCGCCGATGAGAGCCCCGCGTCGTTCGATTGTCATGTTTCGCATCCCTGTTTGTCGCTCGCGCCGCTGCAGAAG
>JACMRO010000126.1 GCA_014376425.1 Rubritepida sp. | reverse complement strand
GTTCAGCCCGCCCTCGGCCGCCCTCAGGCCCACGGTGGCCGAGCGCTCGCGGTAGCCGGGCAGGTCGGCCTGCACTTGGTCGCGCCAGCCCATCAAGGTGCCGATGAGGCTGCCCGCAAAGCCGAACACGCCATGAATTGGCTTGACCTTGGGCGGCGGATCACCCGCATCGCCATGCAACCAGACCCGCCAGCGCTGGGTGTGGCCCTCGGGCAGCTTGGCCAGCTTGACGACGAAGGTGGGCCGTCGGGGCAGGGCCGCGTCGAACAGCTGCACCGGGCAGTTGTTGGTGATGCCGCCATCGGAAAAATAGACACGGCGGGCGATGAAGCGTGTCGCCTCGCCCGCGCTGGGCTGCCGGTCGCGCGCGCCGTCCAAGGTGTACATCGGCACGGCCGACAGCAGCACCGGAAAACTCAGGCTCAGCCGCGCGGCCAGCAAGATCGGCCAGTCGCGCGGCGCCGGCAAGGCCAGCAAAGTGACCCCGTCCGCGTTCGTCACCTTCACCGACCCATGGCTGAGGCGTTTGTCCACCAGCCACTTCAGCACCGGCCCAGGGAAGAACTCGCGCCACTCGGCCGGGTCATAGAAAAACGCCTGCAGCGGATTGACACCCGGATCGCCCGGCAGGCGAAACGGACGCTGCAAGCTCAGTGAGGTGGTGATGACTTGCAGGTCGATCTCGCGCCGCTTGTCGTCGGCACCCCACAGCTGACCGAAGGTGATCGGATCGTCAGCCAGACCGCGCCCGGCAAGCTGGCTGAACAGGCCGTGAAAGGCCCAGCTCAGCGGCAGTCGATCGGGGTCGGGCGGGCCGGACGTGTGGGTCTCGCCCATGCCGCTGCACAGGCCGAAGTGGTTGGCGACCAGGCTGCGCCAGATGGCCCACCCGACGCCGACCAGCAGGCCCAGACCGGCCAGCACCACGCCCACCAACACCGCCGCCCCCAGGCTCAGCCAGGCCAGCATGTCCATCGCCCCGCCGCGCTGCGCGAACAGTGCAAATGCCGGCAGCGCGCCCAGCGCCAGGCCCAGCGCGGCAGCCAGCGGAAAGGTGCGCAAGGCCGCCACCCCCGCCGCCCAGGCCGCCGCGCCCAGGCCGGCTGGCAGACGGCGCCCCGCCGCGCTGGCGGCACGCCAGGCCCGCGCGCTGGCGGGCTGGGCTTGGAACAGCTTGAACAGGGCGGTTTCGCCGTTCGCGTCCAGCGCGGCCAGCGCATCCGGGAACGCGCCCAGCCGCTGGAAGGGGTCGAACGCCGGGACGCCTGCCGGCGGATGCAGCCGGCTGTGTTCGGCGATGGCTGCCGCCGCCGCCGCCACCGCGCCGGACGAGGCACCGCCCAGGCATTTGAAGTGGTAATCGCGGGACAGTCGGCGGATCAGGCCGATGTAGACAAAGGCGCTGGTGACCCCGCCTTGCAGCACCAGATCGGCGGATTTTTTGGGCATGGCGCAGGGCGGGAGTGGGCGGTCACGACGCTGGGCAGTCTAGTGGGATGGCTGCCACGCCAACCCCGCTTGCGTCATCAATTGAACGGAAGGCGGCGCGGTTGACGTTAACGCCAACCGACGTCCTAGAATCGCGCTCAACCACACAGCCCGCACCGCTGGAGACATGCCATGACCGATCTGTCCGCCGAATACAAAGCCCTGGCCGAGTACCGCCCCACGAACAAGGTGCGCTTCGTCACCGCCGCCAGCCTGTTCGACGGCCATGACGCCGCCATCAACATCATGCGGCGCATCCTGCAAAGCATGGGGGCCGAGGTGATCCACCTGGGCCACAACCGCTCGGTCGACGAAGTCGTCACCGCCGCGCTGCAAGAGGACGCGCAGGGCATCGCGATCAGCTCCTACCAGGGCGGCCATGTCGAGTATTTCAAATACATGGTCGAGCTGTTGAAGGCACGGGGCGGCGCCCACATCCAGGTGTTCGGCGGCGGCGGCGGCGTGATCGTGCCGGCCGAAATCCGCGATCTGGCCGCCCACGGTGTGCGCACCTTCAGCCCCGAGGACGGCCAGCGCATGGGCCTGGCCGGGATGATCGGCGAGATGGTGATGAAGAGCGACCAGGACTTCAGCGTCCACGCGCCGTCATC
>JACMRO010000125.1 GCA_014376425.1 Rubritepida sp. | reverse complement strand
GCGGTCGCGGAGATCGTGCCCCCCCCCGGCGCGCCTTTGGTGGCGGCGGCATGGGCGCCGGCGCTGGTGCTGGTGGCGGCTTCGACCGTCCGCGACGCGACTTCGGCGGCGGCGGTGCAGGCGGTGGTGGGGCCGGCGACGGCCCGACCTACGCCGTCAACGGCACCGTCAAATGGTTTGACCAGGTGCGCGGCTTCGGCTTCGTGACGCCCGATGATGGTGGGCAGGACGTGTTCCTGCACTCCTCGGTGCTGCAGCGCGCCGGCAAACAGGATGTGCAGCAGGGCGAGAAGGTCGCTCTCGACGTGCGTGACGGCCAGCGTGGCCGGCAGGCAGTGGTAATGAAGTGAAGCGCTGCCGCAGCGCTTGACGACCAGGGCCCCGGTGGCAATGCCGGGGCCTTTTTCATGTTCGGTTCAGTTGGCCGTGCCAGGATCGGCGCATGTGGTGGCTTCTCCTCCTGCTGGCTTACCCTGCCGCCGCTCAGTCAGCCTGTACGCCGGGGCGTGAGGGGCAGTTGTCCTGCATGGCCGGCCGGCTTTGTGCCTGCCGCTTCGAGACCGGTGGCAGCCTGACCGGCCGCCCCTCGGCGCATCGCTGGGACTGCGGAACCCTACGGCCGGACTGCCGGCCCGAGCCGGTGCCGCAATCGGGCATGCCCGTGATCATCTACCCTCTCCCGGCACGACGATAGGGCATCACCAGCGGTAGGATTGTGCTGGACCATGCCCGGCCCTGCCACAAGACCTCCTCGGCCGCAGCACCAGGTGTGACCCGCCGATCGTCGAGAACAGGTCGACCCCACCCATGCGCCGGCAGCCCGGTCGCCGCCGCCACGTCAGCCGCGTAAGGCTCCATGTTGGCGTGGTGTTCATGTAGCGGCGCTATCGCGCTAGCCTGTAAGCCAGAAGCCGGAGACCTGCCCGATGCGCCGTCGCACCCTAGCCATGCTGCTCGCCACCCCCGCCCTTGCGCAGGACGCCTACCCCAGCCGCCCGATCACCATCATGGGCGGCTTCCCCAATGGCGCCGGCACCGACATCTACGCCCGCCGCATGGCCGAACCGCTGCAAAGGCTGCTGGGCCAACCCATCGTGGTCGACAACCGATCCGGCGCTGGCGGCAATCTGGCCTCCGATTTTGTCGCCAAGGCGCGGCCCGATGGCTACACCCTCCTGCTCGGCACCGCCGGCACCCACGCCATCAACCAAAGCCTTTACCGCACGCTGCCTTTCGACGTGGTGCGCGACTTCACCCCCATCACCCATTTGGGCGACGTGCCCAACATCCTGACCTCCAGCATTGAGCGCCGACCGAACCTGCGCAACTGCGCCGATGTGCTGGCCGCCGCCCGCGCCAGGCCGCAGGCGGTGAGCTACGCGTCGACCGGCAATGGCGCGTCGACCCACCTGGCCGGGGCGCAATTCGCCGCCGCCGCAGGGCTCGACCTGCTGCACGTGCCCTATCGCGGCCAGCCCGGCGCGCAGGGCGCCATCCTGGCCGGCGATGTGGACATCTTCTTCAACCAAGTCGGCCCGGCGTTGGGTTCGATCCAGCAGGGCCAGACGCGCGGTATCGCGGTCACCACAGCGCAGAGGGTGGCGGCATTGCCCGACGTGCCGACGGTGGCCGAGGCCTGCAACCTGCCAGGTTTCGTCTCGACCACCTGGTACGGCCTGTTCGGGCCGGCCGGGCTGCCGCCGGCGCTCGTCGAGCGGATCAACACCGCGGTGCAGGCAGTGATCGGCGCACCCGACTTTGTGGAATGGCTGCTGCGCAACCAGGGCATCGCGCCGCCGCCGGTGCGCAGCCCGGCCGAATTCGCCGCCATCCAGCGACGCGACGTGGCCAGTTGGGCTGAGGTGGTCCGCAGCTCCGGCGCCACGGTGGATTGAGATGGCCGATCTCCTCATCACCGGCGGCACCGTCATCACCATGGACGCTGCGCGCCGTGTCATCGTCGATGGCGGCGTGGCGGTGGCGGAGGGGCGCATCATCGCCGTCGGACCACGCGCCGATATCGAGGCCGCGCACCCTGGCGCGACCCGGATCGACGCCACCGGGCGCGCCGTGCTGCCGGGCCTGATCGACAGCCACGGCCATGCCGGCCACGGATTGGTGAAGACCCTGGGCAGCGGCGACAGCGCCGCCTGGTTCCGCGCCTGCGGCCACATCTACACCCACGCCTCTCCGCCGGAGTTTTGGCGTGCCGAGGCGGCGCTCACGGCGCTGGAGCGGCTGAGCTTCGGCATCACCACGGGCGTCTCGGTGCTGGGCGGCGGCGACTGCGTGATGCGGGTGGATGATGTCGCGCACGGGATGGCGCATGCGGCCGGCGTTGCATCGGTCGGCATCCGCGACGTGATGGCGGTGGGCTACACCCGCCCGCCATTCCCCGCCCTGTATGACGGCCAGCCGGTCAGCGCCGAGCGGCAGCTTGATGTCATGCGGTCGCTGTTCGCGGCGCTGCACGGGCGCGGGCGACAGCAGCTTTGCACCATGATGCCGGTGTTCCGCGGCGATGCGGTGCAGCGCGACCTGATCCTGGCACAGGGCAGGGCCATGCTGGCGCTGGCCGCCGAATACGGCGCGCTGTTCCACCAGGACGGCCATCGCGACGGCTCGATCGCCGAAGCGCATGCAGGTTTCGGGCTGCTGTCACCGACAGCCTTTCTCTCGCACTGCACCGATTTGACGGATGCCGACATCGCCGCGTTGGTGGTGACGGGGGCGCATGTGGTGCACAACCCCACCGCCATCGCGGCGGTGCGCGGCTTCTGCCCGGTGGCGCGGTTGCTCGATGCCGGGGTCAACGTCGTCATCGGCAGCGACGGCACGGCGCCCGACCGTAGCACCGACCTGTTCCGCCATATGGTCATGGCGCGGCGCTATGCGCAGCGCGCGGCGGCGGACGAAAACCTGCTGCCCCCCGGCCGGGTGCTGGAGATGGTGACGGTGGATGCCGCCCGGGCGCTGGGCCGGCCGGAGCTCGGCGCGCTGGCCGTTGGGATGGCGGCCGACATCATTACCGTCGACCTCACCGCGCCGCACATGGTGCCGGCGAACATGCCGGTATGGCGCGTCGTCTGCTTCGCCTCCGGCAGCGATGTGCGGGACGTGGTGGTGGGCGGCGAGGTGCTGATGCGCGACCGGGTGATCCCCGGCGCCGCCGCTATCGTCGCCGAGGCAGAGGCGCAGACGGCCGTGATGCTGCGCGCCTCGGGCCTGGCCGACATGGCCGTGGAGGTGCCTGGCTGGGGGCTGACGCGCCGGGCGTGATCGCGGGCTGGATCCTGTTTACGGTTGCCGCCGCCGGCTTCCAGTGCTGGCGCACGGCGAAACAGCAGAAGCTGCGCGGCCAGCTTTCGGTCAATGGCGCGGGTGTGGTGCGCTACCTTTACGGCGTACCAGCGGGGATGCTCATACTGGGGCTCTACCTGCTGGTATTCGGCGGGGTGGTGGGCGGCTTTTCGGCGGTGTTCCTGGCCTACGCCGCAGCCGGGGGGCTGGGGCAGATCCTGGGCACCAACGTGTTGATCATGAGCTTCAGCAGCCGCGGCTTCGCCGTCGGCACCGCCTACTCGAAAACCGAGGCGATCCAGGCCAGCGTCATCGCCATCGTGCTGCTGGGCGAGCATCTGAGCTGGCTGTCCTGGCTCGGCATCCTGGTTTCGGTGGGGGGCGTGCTGTATCTGTCTTTGGCCGGCCGCAACCTGTCGGCGCGCGGGCTGCTGGAGGCGACGAGGCAACCGGCGGCGCTGCTCGGTATCGGGGCGGGGTTTTGCTTCGCGGTTTGCGCGGTATTCATAAAAGCGGCCAACATGGCGCTGCCCGGCAGCGATGTGATCCTGAACGCACTGATATGCCTGGTCGTCATCAATGCGATGCAGACGGTGATGCAGGGCAGCTACCTGCTGTTGCGCGAGCCCACGGAAATACCGCGCGTATTCGCGAGCTGGCGCGATTCGGTGTGGGTGGGGGCGCTTTCGGCAGCAGGGTCGGGCTGCTGGTTCTCGGCATTCGCTCTGGCGCCGGTCGCGCTGGTACGCGCGGTGGGACAGGTCGAAATCATCTTCACCCTGCTGGTAAGCCGGTTCTACCTGCGCGAGAGCGTGAAGGCGCAGGACCGGGTAGGCGCGCTGGTGGTGGTGGCGGGGGTGGTGCTGGTACTGCTGGGGCGGGAGTGAGCGTGGCTTGGACGACTGCCGGGCTACACAATAAGGGTGCCCGTAAACGCCTTCAGCTGATGGCTCCGGCGGTAAGATTCGAACTTACGACCAACGGATTAACAGTCCGCTGCGCTACCGCTGCGCCACGCCGGATCAGCCATGGCGCGCCGTATAACAATAAGCCAGGGCGCCGGCAAGATGGAGGTCCGGGGCGGAATCGAACCGCCCTTGGGGGATTTGCAGTCCCGTGCCTAACCAATCGGCCACCGGACCTCACGCGCCTTCTATCGGGCGCGTCCCGCCCATGGTCAAGCCGCACCCCCTGCCGGTATAAGCCAGCAGCACAATTCCAGGGCTCGGCATGACGGACGGCGCGGCGCGCAAATTCATGGTGGACGGGCAATTGCGGCCCAACAAAGTGACCGATGCGCGGGTGCTTGCGGCCATGGGTCGGCTGCCGAGGGAGGCCTTCGTCCCCGCCGCCTGCCACGCCCGCGCCTATGCCGATGACGCGGTGCCGCTATGCCCGGGCCGGGCGATGATGGCGCCCATGGTGCTGGCGCGGCTGGTCCAAGCCGCGGAGCCCGCTCTGGGCCAGTCGGCGCTCGTTGTGGGCGCTGCCACCGGCTATGCCGCAGCCGTGCTGGCCCATATGGGCCTGGTCGTCACCGCTCTGGAGCAGGATTCCGCCTTGCAGGCGCTGGCGCAACCCGCCCTCGCGGCTGCCCTGCCCGGCGCCCGGCCACGCCTGGCCCTCGGTAGCCTCGTGGATGGTCACCCTGCCGGCGCGCCCTACGACGTCATTCTGCTGGACGGCGCGGTGGGGCAGCTGCCGCCCGCCCTGGAGGCTCAGCTGGCAGAAGGCGGACGCATCGTCGGCGTGTTTGACCGCCCTGGCCAGGTCGCCACCGCCATGCTCGGGCGCAAGCTGGCGGGCCGGATCTTTCTCACGCCGATCATGGACGCCTATGCGCCGGGATTGCCCGGCTTCGTGCCTGCGCCGGGCTTCGTCTTCTGATTGTCGGCCCAGCCTTCGCGCATTTGCCGCGCGCGATGGCACTTGGCGGTGGTAGATTGAATCTGCGCGGGGGAGCGCAGGCCGCATGCTCAAACCCTGCTGCGCCATGGCAGACGCGGGCGGCGCTTTCTTCTAGGATGACATCATGTCGACTTTGATCATACGCGCAGTGCCGGGCCTGCTGGCCGTCTCCCTCACCCTGGCGGGGGCAGCCGGCGCAAGCGCGCAGACCCTGCAGGACGCGCTGTCGGCCGCCTATTCCAACAATCCGACGCTGCTGGCGGCACGGGCTCAGTTGCGCGCGATCGATGAAAACGTGCCTCAGGCACTGGCCGGCTGGCGGCCAACAGTGGTGCTGCAAGGCAGCTATGGCGCGGCGGATCAGCGGCTGCGCAGCCAGGCCCAGGTCTTCCGCAACGATGGCAGCTTTTTCTTCCGCGACCCGTTCGCAAACCAGATCAACCCCGTCACCGGACAACTGACCACCGGACCGGTCTCGACCACCATCCGTCAGGAGCGCGCCCCGGCCGCCGCCACCGCGACCCTGACGCAGCCGATTTTTCGTGGCGGCCGCACCGTGGCCTCTGTTCGCCGGGCCGAGAATCAGGTGCTGGCGCAGCGCGCGCGCCTCTACAGTACCGAGCAGACGGTGATGAGCGACACCACCAACGCCTACATCTCCGTCATCCGATTCCAGGAGGAAGTGCGGCTCAACATCAACAACGAGCAGGTTCTGAGCCGCCAGCTGCAGGCGACCAACGAGCGTTTCCGCGTCGGCGAAATCACCCGAACCGACGTGGCGCAGGCTGATTCGCGCCTGGCCGGGGCGCGTGCCGCGCGCAGCCTGGCCGAGGGCCAGCTGCAGACCGCGCGTGCCACCTTCCAGCGCCTGGTCGGGACGTCGCCCGAGCGCCTGGTGGCGCCGCAGCCGCTGCGTACCCCGGTGAACAGCCAGGACGAGGCGCGCGAACTGGCCTCTCGAAACAACCCATCGGTCGTGGCGGCGCTTTTCGATGAGGCATCGGCGCGGGACAACATCGATATCCAGATGTCGAGCCTGCTGCCCCAGATCAGCGTCACCAGCCAGGCCTTTCGCAACGACAATGCCGGCGGCCCGCATTCCCGCCAGACCGGCGGCCAGGTGACGGCCAACCTGTCGGTGCCGCTATATCAGGGTGGTGCGGAATACAGCCTGGTGCGCCAGGCGCGGCAGCAGGCGCAGCAGGCGCGGTCGTTGGTCAATGACGCCCGCGCCGTGGCGGTGCAGCAGGGGGTCAGCTCCTGGGAGACGCTGCGTTCGACACGGGCGCAGGTGCAGAGCGTCCGCACCCAGATCCGCGCGGCCGAAATCGCCCTGGACGGCGTGCAGCGGGAGGCCATCGTCGGCAGTCGCACCACGCTTGACGTGCTGAATGCCGAGCAGGAGTTGCTGAATGCCCGCGTCTCGCTGGTCCGCGCGCTGGCCGACAACATCACCGGCTCGTACAACGTCGCGGCGGCGGTTGGACGGCTGACGGCGCAGGATCTTGGCCTGCCGGTCGATTATTACGACATGCGGCAATACTACAATGCAGTGCGGGATCGCTGGGTGGGGTTGGGCAATTACGCCCAGTCATCCAGCCGCTGAGCCGGCCAAGGGGGAGACAAGACGATGAGTGACACCAGCAAGGCCGGCGCCGAGCCGTCGATGGATGATATTCTGGCGTCCATTCGCAAGATCCTGAACGAGGATGAGGTGCCGGGCGCGCCGGCGCTGAACACCGCCCCGCCCCCTGCTGTCCACCCCGCGCCGCCCGCCGGACCGGCCCCTGGATTTCCCCCTGGTGCGCCGCTGATGTTGACGGAGGAGATGCTGGTGGCCGAGCCGCCGATGGCCGCTCCGCCAGAGTTGCCGCCAGCGCCTGCCGATACGGTGGTCGAGGCCCCTTATGCGCCGCCGCCCATGGAAGCCATCCTCGCGACCCTGCATGCCTCCGCGACGGCCGAACCGCCCGCGCCCATGCCGCCCCCCCCGCCACTGCTGCGCCGCGGGCCGCCGGCATCGGGCGAGAGTGGGCTGGTGGCGCCGGGGGGGGCGGGGGCCGCGGCCGCCCCCGGCGGCCGGGCCCGCCTCGAGGGGGCAGCTGCTGCGGGCGGTGAGCCAGGAGCGCCCCGCCACCGTCACGCGCGGCGGCCCCAGCATCGAGGATGTGGTGCGCGAGGAGGTGCGGCCGATCCTGAAGGAATGGCTGGACGCGCATCTGCCGGGCATTGTCGAACGCGCCGTGCGGGCAGAAATCGAGCGCGTCGTTGGGCGCAATCTATAGCACGCGGCTCAAAAGGCGGGCGGGAGCAGCGTCTTACCGCGCAGCGTGGTCCATGTCCCGTCAGGGGTTGAGGCAGCAACCCGTCCCGTCCTGACGAGATGCTCGCCTATCTTCAGCCGCCATCGCTGCAGCAGCCTGCCGCTTCAGCTCCAGACCCGAGCCGGCTTGGGTGCGGTGGCCTTCTCGTCGGTGCAGCAGCGGTTCCGGCCTTCCTGCTTTGCGCGATAGAGCGCGGCATCGGCGCGTTCAACCAGGCTGGCCTCATCCTCGCCCGACCGCAGCATGGCGAGCCCGATCGAAACCGTCACATCCCCCAGCCTGGTGCCGCTGGTGCGCAGCGCGAAGCTCTGCGCCGCCACCGCCTGGCGGAGCGAACCGGCCAGCTCCACCGCCTCGGCACGGTTGACCCTGGAGAGCGCGATCGCGAACTCCTCCCCGCCGAAACGGGCAACCCGGCCGCGATCCCCCAGCGAGGCGGTCAGGGTGCTTGCGGTACGGCGCAGCAGGGCATCGCCCACCGGATGGCCGAAGCGGTCATTCACCAACTTGAAATGATCGATGTCGATCAGGATCAGCGCTACCGGCAGGCCTTCCGCCTCGGCCTCGCGCACCAGCCGCCGCAGCCGGTCATCGAAGACTCGGCGGTTGCCCAGGCCGGTGAGCGCATCGGTCTCGGCGTCATGCCTGGCGTCCTCCAGTTCGGTTCGCAATGCCTCTATCTGCTGGCTGGAATGGGCTATGCGGTACCCCATCTCCCGACTGCGCCGGGTCATCAGCCGTGCTTGCTCGGCCAGCCGGACCAGGGTCAGGCGCAATTGCTGCGGGTCCTGCCGTGCATCGCTCGACAGCTCCTCCAACGCATCGCTGAAGGCCGCGCTGTCGGCGCCATGGCTTGCCATCGTACCCAGCGCCTCCTTCAGGGTGCCGCTGAGCTGGGTCAACGCCACGCCCAACGCCTCGAATTCGGGCAACGGGTCCAGGAAGCGGACGCTCAACTCCCGCATCAGCGCTTCGTCCACGGCGCCTTGCGCCATCGCGGCCTCCAGCGCCGAGGCGAGCTCTGGCCGGGTGCCGGCATGGTATTCGAACCACATGGCGTAGAAGGGCGGTACGGGCGGCACGCTGAATTGCAGCAGCGACGCGAAGGCGGCGCGGGCATGCGTCATCGCCATCGTCATCGCCATGGGTAGTGGGTCGGGTGGCCTCGGCATGGGTGCCGCCATGGATACTGTTTCCTTGGGGTATCGCGGGGCACCATGACGGGAAAAGCTGAACAACCCGTTGCCGGGCCATCTGGGCAACCGCCCGCCCGCGCCGTAGCTTTGCGGGATGGACCAAGCCCTGCATCAGCGCCTGACCGGGTGGCGCCGCCACCTGCACGCCCATCCGGGGCTGACCCTCCATGAGGAACACACCGCCGCCTTCGTGGTGGAGAAGCTGCGCGAACTGGGCGTGGCCGAGATCACCCCCGGCGTCGGCGGGCATGGCGTCGTCGCGACGCTCAGGCGGGGCGGCAACCGTTCGGTCGGGCTGGGGCCCGACATGGATGCGCTGCCGATCCAGGAGACCAATGCCGCACTCCCCTGGGCCAGCACTAACCCTGGCGTCATGCATGCCTGCGGCCATGACGGTCACACCACCGCGTTGCTGGGGGCCGCGAAACTGCTGCTGGACGACCCCAGCTGGTCGGGCACGGTGCAACTGGTCTTCCAGCCGGCCGAGGAGGGTGGCGGGGGCGCGCGATCGATGATCGCGGACGGGCTGTTCCAGCGCTTCCCGATGGAGCGCATCTTCGGCTGGCACAACTGGCCTGGCCTGCCGGTCGGCACCATCGCGGTGCATGACCGCGCCGTGATGGCCGCCGGTGCGCGGTTCGACCTGCGCTTCGAGGGCCATTCCGGCCATGCCGCCCTGCCGCACATGACGCGTGACCCAATGCTGGGGCTGGGCCACGCCATCGTGGCGCTGCAAGGCATCGTGGCCCGCAACCTGGACCCGCTGGCCAGCGGCGTGGTCAGCGTGACCGTGGCCCGCGCCGGCGAGGCGCAGAACCAGATCGCCGGTGCGGCGGAATTGCTGGGCACCGCGCGCTGGCTGGATGAGAGCGTGGGCGACTTCATCGAGGAGCGCATCCGCGCGGTCGGCGCCGGCGTCGCGGCCACCTTTGGGCTGCGCTGCACGGTGGGGTTCCGCCGCGGCGTGGCGGTCACCGCCAACACGCCGGCCGAGCGCGAACTGGCGGCGCTGGCGGCGGCCGCGGTGGCGCCGCTGCGGCGCGACCTGCCGCCGGCCATGACGGGCGAGGATTTCTCCTGGTTCCTCGCCGAGGTGCCCGGCGCGTTCGTCTGGATCGGCAACGGTCCGGCAGAGGGCGGGCGCGAGCTGCACAATGCCGGCTATGATTTCTGCGACGACGTGCTGCCGGCGGCGAGCGGCTTTCTGGCGGAAGCGGCGCGGCGGGCTTTGGCTGGCTAGCGCCTCAGGCCGCGCCCACCACAACACACACATTCTGCCCGCCGAAGCCGAAACTGTTCGACAGCGTGGCACTGAAGCCATGCGCCCGCGCCACATTTGGCACCACATCCAGACCCAGGCTCATATCGGTATCGTCCTGGTTGATCGTCGGCGGCAGCATCTGGTCGCGCAATGCCAGCAGGCAGATCACCGCCTCAATCGCGCCGGCGGCCGACAGCGTGTGGCCCAGCATCGACTTGGTCGAGGAGATCGGCGGGCAGGTGGCGCCGAAGAGCTGGTGCAGGCCGAGTGACTCCATCTTGTCGTTCTCGGGCGTCGAGGTGCCATGCGCGTTGACGTAACCGAGCTGCCCGGCCCGCTGCCCGGCAGCGGCCGGCGCCCCCGCCATCGCGCCCCAAATCGCCAGCCCATCGGGGCTGGAGCGGGTACGGTGGAAGGTGTCGGCCCGTTCGCCCACGCCCAGTATCTCGCCCAGCACCGTGGCGCCG
>JACMRO010000124.1 GCA_014376425.1 Rubritepida sp. | reverse complement strand
GGGAATGGCGGCTTCATCCGCGGCATGCCCTTCTTGCCTTCCAGGCTCTCGATCAGGGCGGTCTCCTCGCCGCAGATATACGCCCCTGCCCCCCGGTGCAGATACAGCTCGAAATCATAGCCCGAGCCGGCGGCGTTGCGTCCCAGCAGCCCGGCGTCATACGCCTCGTATATGGCGGGCTGAAGGACCTTGGCTTCGTTGGCGTATTCGCCGCGAATGTAGATGTAGCCGGACGACGCGCCCATGGGGGAGCCCGCGATCAGGCAGGCCTCGATCAGCTTGTGCGGATCATGCCGGATGATGTCGCGATCCTTGCAGGTGCCGGGCTCGCTCTCATCGGCGTTGACCACCAGGTAGCAGGGCCGGCCATCGGTGGATTTCGGCATGAAGGACCACTTCATGCCGGTCGGGAAGCCGGCGCCGCCCCGGCCGCGCAGGCCGCTCTCCTTCATCTCGTTGACGATCCAGTCGCGACCCTTCTGGATGATCGCCGCCGTGCCGTCCCAGTCACCACGCGCGCGGGCGGCGGCCAGATTCCAGGGGTGGACACCGTAGAGGTTGGTGAAGATGCGGTCGCGGTCTTGCAAAGCCATGCGTCAGCCCTCCACCAATGTCAGGGGCCCGCCTTCGGGCGCGCTGGTCTGCCGGCCGATCAGGCTGCCGGCCGGCGGCCGTTCGCCGCGTTTCAAGGCCTCGATCAGCCCCACGGTTCGGTCGTAATCCAGGTCCTCATAGTAGTCGTCATCAACCTGCAGCACCGGCGCATTCACGCAGGCGCCGATGCACTCGACCTCGGTCATGGTGAACAACCCGTCGGCGCTGGTCTGCCCCACGCTGACGCCCCCCGCATCGCGGCAGGCGCGACGCACCTCATCACTGCCGCGCAGCCAGCACGGCGTGGTGCCGCAAAGCTGGAGGTGAAAGCGGCCGATCGGCTTGAGGTTGTACATGTAGTAGAAGCTGGCGACCTCGTAGACGCGGATTGGCGCCATCCCCAGCCGCCCGGCCACGACATCCATCGCCACCTTCGGCACCCAGGCGCTGCCGGTCAGCCGGCCCATCTGCCCCTGCACGACGTGCAGCAGCGGCATCACCGCGCTGGCACGTTTCGCCTCCGGATAGCGCGCCAGGGCCAGTGCGATCTCCGCCTCGCTCGCGGCATCGAATTCGAAATGCGTGGGCTGATCGGTCACCGATCAATCTCCCCAAAGACGATGTCCAGGCTACCGATGATCGCTACCGCATCGGCCAGCATGTGGCCCTTCGACAGCACTTCGATGGCCTGCAGATGCGCATAGCCCGGCGCCCGGATCTTGCAGCGATACGGCTTGTTCGTGCCATCGGCGACCAGGTAGACGCCGAACTCGCCTTTGGGTGCCTCGACCACAGAATAGGTCGCGCCCTCGGGCACGTGATAGCCCTCGGTGTAGAGCTTGAAGTGGTGGATGAGCGCTTCCATCGACCGTTTCATTTCGCTTCGCTTCGGCGGCGTCAGCTTATTGTCCGCAATCTTCACCGGGCCGGGCCTCATCTGCTTCAGGCACTGGTCGATGATGCGCAACGACTGCCGCATTTCGGCGATGCGGATCAGGTAACGGTCATAGCAGTCGCCATGCCGGCCGACCGGGATGTCGAACTCCATCCGGTCGTACACGTCATAGGGCTGGCTCCGCCGCAAATCCCACGCCACGCCCGAGGCGCGCAGGCATGGCCCCGAGAAGCCCCATTCGATCGCCTGCTCCGCCGTCATCACGCCGATATCGACGGTGCGTTGCTTGAAGATGCGGTTGTTGGTCAGCAGCCCTTCCAGCTTGTCGATGAAGGCGGGGAACTGGGCGCACCAGCCCTCGATCCGGCTCTCCATGCCCGCAGGCAGGTCCTTGGCGACGCCGCCGGGCCGGAAGTAGTTGGCGTGATAGTGACTGCCGCTGACCTGCTCATACATTTCAAGCAGGTGCTCGCGCTGCTCGAAGCCCCACAACGCGGGGGTGATGGCGCCGCAGTCCAGCGCGTAGGTCGTCACGTTCAGCAGGTGGTTCAGGATGCGGGTGATCTCGCTGAACAGCACCCGGATGTATTGCGCACGCTCGGGAATATCCCGATCGATGCCCAGCAGCCGCTCGGTGGCCAGTGCGAAGCCATGTTCCATGCACATCGGGCTGACGTAATCGAGCCGGTCGAAATAGGGCAGCGCCTGCAGGTAGGTCTTGTGCTCGATCAGCTTCTCGGTGCCCCGGTGAAGCAACCCGATATGCGGGTCGGCACGCTCCACTACCTCGCCCTTCATCTCCAGGATGAGGCGCAGCACGCCATGCGCCGCCGGATGCTGCGGCCCAAAATTGATGGTGTGGCTGTCGACCTGGATCTGGTTCGGCGCCAGCTCTGTTGTGGTGATGCTCATGGCTTTGGTGCCGGAATGCGGTTGAGATGGACCTTTTCATCGCCAGGCAGCGTGGTCATCGCCTCCCAGGGGGAAAGGAAGTCGAAATCGCGGAAGTCCTGGGTGAGGCTGACCGGCTCGTACACCACCTGCTTGCGCGCCTCGTCGTAGCGCAGCTCGACATGGCCCGAGAGCGGGAAGTCCTTTCGCAGCGGATGCCCCTCGAAGCCGTAATCGGTCAGCAGCCGGCGCAGGTCGGACAGCCCCTCGAACACCAAACCGTACATGTCCCATGCCTCGCGCTCGAACCAGGTGGCGCTGGGCCAGATGCCGGCGACCGAGGGCACCGGCGTGTCGGCGGCTGCGGGAACCACCACGCGCAGCCGGTGGTTCAGCGTCAGGCTCAACAGGTTGTAGACGACGTCGAAACGCTCCACCCGCTCCGGCCGGTCAACGCCGCAGATATCCATGCATTGCTGGAACGCCAGGCCCGGCGTGTCGCGCAGGTTCAGCATGAGCGCCAGCAGACCAGGCCGGCCAGCATGCAGCACCAGCTCCGCACCGCCGCGGTCGGTGGTCAGCACGGCATCGGGCACGGTCGCACGCACCGCCTCGGCCAGCCGCTCAACCACGGAGAATGGTCCCCGTGCGACGAATTTTTTTCTGCAGCTGCATGATCCCGTAGACCAGCCCCTCCGCCGTGGGCGGGCAGCCCGGCACGTAGACATCCACCGGTACGATGCGGTCGCAGCCGCGCACCACGGCGTAGCTGTAGTGGTAGTACCCGCCGCCATTGGCGCAGCTGCCCATGCTAATGACCCAGCGTGGCTCGCTCATCTGGTCGTAGACCTTGCGCAGCGCGGGGGCCATTTTGTTGGTCAGGGTTCCGGCCACGATCATCACGTCGCTCTGCCGCGGCGAGCCGCGCGGTATGACACCGAAACGGTCGAGATCGTAGCGCGCCATGTAGGCGTGAATCATCGGCACCGCGCAGCAGGCCAGACCAAAAGTCATCGGCCAGAGCGAGCCGGTGCGGGCCCAGTTCACCACCTTGTCGAGATTGGCGACGACAAAGCCCTTATCCTCGATCTCGCCGGTGATGCCGCCGATTACGGCGTCCTGGGCGGGGCCGGGCGGCAGCGCGTCACGGTTCCATGTGAGATCGCTCATTCCCAATCCAGCGCCCCCTTGCGCCATTCATAGACGAAGCCGACCGTCAGCACGCCCAGAAAGCCCATCATGGACAAAAAGCCGGTCCAGCCGATCTGGCCCAGGCTGACCGCCCACGGAAACAGGAAGGCGACCTCGAGGTCGAAGATGATGAACAGGATGGCGACGAGGTAGAAGCGCACGTCGAATCGGCGGCGGGTGTCGTCGAAAGGTTCGAAGCCGCATTCATAGGCCGAGAGCTTCTCCGGGTTTGGCTTCTGGCGCGCCACCAGCATGGCGCCGCCGACCATCGCAAAGGCGATAAAGCCGGCGATCCCCATGAAAACGAGGATGGGGAAATACTCTCCGAGCAGGTTGGCTTGCATGCGCCTCGGCCTTCATTCTGCGGCGGCCCGGCGCCCCCGCATGCTGCCCACTTGGTGCGGTGCAGCGTGGCCGGAACATAGCGATGCCAGGGCGCTTCCACCATAGCCGCACCGTCCGAATTTCGTGGCTTTCAGGGATCCCTGGCGCGAGTGACGGGGCTCGAACCCGCGACCTCCGGCGTGACAGGCCGGCGCTCTAACCAACTGAGCTACACCCGCAATCAGGTGGCGCGTTGTGGCGGTGGGGCGGGGATGTGTCAAGCGGGTGTGGTGGGCGCTGACGGGTTCGAACCGCCGACATCCTGCGTGTAAAGCAGGCGCTCTACCGGCTGAGCTAAGCGCCCGGCCTGGGCTGTCTACAACCACCCGCGCCGCCGCGCCACGGGCAAAAAAAAGCCGGCCCGTTCAGGGGCCGGCTTTTTGCGTGCGAAAGGCCGCAGCCTCAGTTCACCGCGTCCTTCAGTGACTTGCCGGCTTTGAAGCGCACGGTCGTGCTGGCCGGGATCTTGATCTCTTCGCCGGTGCGAGGGTTGCGACCCTTGCCGGCCTTCCGCTTGGAGGTGCTGAAGGTGCCAAACCCCACCAGGCGAACCTCGCCATCCTTCTGCTTCAAGGCCTTTTCCACCGCGTCGAAAATCGCGTCCACCACATCGCCGGCCTTAGCCTTCGAGATGTCGCCCGCATCGGCCACGACGGCCACGAGATCCTGCTTGTTCATAGCCACACCCCCCTCAGGGAACCCACGGGCCGGCCAATTCCGGCCCCGCAAACTGGCGCGACACTAAGCAGGTCTTTTGACCAGTCAACCACGACGCCCGATTTATCCCCGGGGAACCGCCGTTTTCTGCTGCGCATTACCAAAAAAGGGAGCCCTGAGGGCGCCCTTTCCGAGTCGTGCATGAGGAAGCGACCTCAGTGCGGCCGCACCGCCGCCGATTCGCCCACGGGCGGCACGGCCGGGACTTCCTCAGGCTCCACCCATTCGATGGGAACGGGCGGACGAACCAGGGCTTGGGCAATCACCTGGTCAACATGGCTGACGGCGAAGATCTTCAGCCCCTTCTTCACGTTATCGGGGATGTCCGCCAAGTCCTTCTCGTTGTCCTTCGGGATGAACACGGTCTTGATGCCGGCCCGCAGCGCCGCGAGCAGCTTCTCCTTCAAACCGCCGATCGGCAGCACGCGACCGCGCAGCGTAATCTCACCCGTCATCGCCACGTCACGCCGGACTGGAATGCCCGTCAGAACGCTCACGATAGAGGTTGCCATCGCAATCCCGGCACTGGGCCCGTCCTTCGGCGTGGCACCTTCGGGCACATGCACATGGATGTCGCGCTTCTCGAACAGCGTGGGCTTCAGGCCGAAGGTTGTAGACCGGCTGCGCACATAGCTCAGCGCCGCCGACACGCTCTCCTTCATCACGTCACCCAGCTGACCGGTCGGCTTAATGTTGCCCTTCCCCGGCACCACCACGCTCTCGATCGTCAGGATTTCGCCGCCCACCTCAGTCCAGGCCAAACCGGTGACGACACCCACCATGTCCTCCGTCTCAGCCTCACCGTAGCGAAACTTCGGCACACCGGCATACTTCGCCAGGCTCTTCTTGGTGATGGTGACCTTCTTCGCCTTCTGAACGACGATCTCCTTCACCGCCTTGCGCGCCAGGCCACCGATCTCACGCTCAAGGCTTCGCACGCCCGCCTCGCGCGTGTAGGTCCGCACCAGCTCGCGCAGCGCATCCTCGGCCACGCTCCATTCGCCGGGCTTGAGGCCATTGGCCTCGCTCACCTTGGGCATCAGGTGACGCTTGGCGATCTCCACCTTCTCGTCCTCGGTGTAGCCGGGGATGCGGATGATCTCCATGCGATCTAGCAGTGGCTGCGGCATGCGCAGAGAATTCGCCGTCGTGACAAACATGACGTCGCTGAGGTCGTAATCCACTTCCAGATAATGGTCGGCGAAGGTGGAGTTCTGCTCTGGATCGAGCACTTCAAGCAATGCGCTTGACGGGTCACCCCGCCAGTCGGCGCCCAGCTTATCGATCTCATCCAGCAGAAACAGCGGATTGGAGGTCTTTGCCTTCTTCATGCCCTGGATGATCTTGCCGGGCATCGAGCCGATATAAGTCCGACGGTGGCCGCGCACCTCCGCTTCATCCCGCACGCCGCCCAGCGACATGCGCACGAACGTACGGCCCGTCGCCTTGGCGATGGACTTGCCAAGGCTGGTCTTGCCCACGCCGGGCGGGCCTACCAGGCACAGGATTGGGCCGCGAATTTTTGGGCTGCGACTCTGCACCGCCAGATACTCGGTGATCCGCTCCTTCACCTTCTCCAACCCGTAATGATCGCCGTCGAGCACCGCCTCCGCCGCGACGACGTCGTTCTTGATCTTGGATCTTTTCTTCCACGGAATGCTGAGCATCCAGTCGAGGTAGTTGCGCACGACGGTCGCCTCGGCGCTCATCGGGCTCATGCTGCGCAGCTTCTTCAGCTCCGACAGGGCTTTCTCACGTGCTTCTTTACTCAGCTTGGTCTCGCGGATCTTGGCCTCCAGCTCGGCGGCCTCATCGCGGCCCTCTTCGCCTTCACCCAGCTCCTTCTGGATCGGCTTGAGTTGTTCGTTCAAATAATATTCGCGCTGCGTTTTCTCCATCTGCCGCTTGACGCGGTTACGGATCTTTTTCTCGACCTGCAGCACACCGATCTCGCCCTCCATGTGCTGGAAAACGCGCTCGAGCCGTGCGGCGGTGCCGCCGATTTCAAGCAGCTCCTGCTTTTCGGGGATCTTGATCGACAAGTGCCCTGCAACCGTATCCGCCAGCTTTGCCGGATCGTCGATCTGGTTGACCGAGACCAGCACCTCGGGCGCGATCTTTTTGTTGAGCTTGATGTAGCTCTCAAACTGGCTGACCACGGTCCGCGCCAGCGCCTCGGTTTCCTTTGGCTCACTGGCCATCTCAGGCAACAATTCGGCGCTTGCTTCGAAGAATTCGTCATTCGGCTTGAAAGCAGTGATACGGGCGCGACGGCTGCCCTCCACCAGCACCTTCACAGTGCCGTCGGGCAGCTTGAGCAGTTGCAGAACCGTGGAGACGGTGCCGACCTCGAACAGATCGCCGGCGGACGGATCCTCTACCGCCGCGTTCTTCTGCGCCACCAGCAGGATCTGCTTATCCTCCCGCATCACGGCTTCCAACGCGCGCACCGATTTGTCGCGCCCAACAAAGAGGGGCACGATCATATGCGGGAAAACCACGATGTCGCGCAGCGGCAGCACGGGCAGTGAATCGCCGCTCTTGAATTCAGTCATGTGACCTCTCTAAGGACAGTCGGCACGCGCAAAGCCCGAAATCGGCACGATGCGGTTCGCCATGCAGTTGTCATACTAGGTGGGGAACCGGCCACATCGCCGCAAGGCTCAGGCCGAAGCCTGCTCCTGCTTGCGTTCACCATAGATGAACAGTGGTTGGCCCCGACCCTCGGCGACCTCGCCATTCACCACCACCTCATCCACGTCGTCGCGACCGGGGAGGTCGAACATCGTGGTCAGCAGGATGCTTTCCATGATCGAGCGCAACCCGCGCGCGCCGGTCTTGCGCTGTATGGCGCGGGCGGCCACGGCACGCAGCGCCTCCTCGGTGAATGTCAGCTTGGCGCCCTCCATCTCGAAAAGCTTCTGATACTGCTTGACCAGCGCGTTCTTCGGCTTGGTCAGGATTTCGATCAGCGCTTTCTCGTCGAGGTCCTCAAGCGTTGCCACAACCGGCAGCCGCCCAATGAATTCGGGGATCAGGCCGAATTTCAGTAGATCCTCCGGCTCGACCTCTTTCAGCACCGCCCCAGTGCGGCGGTCGTCGGGCGACTTCACCTCAGCGCCGAAGCCGATGCCCGAGCCCTTGCCGCGCGCACCGATGATCCGCTCCAGCCCAGAGAACGCACCGCCCACGATGAACAGGATGTTGGTAGTATCAACCTGCAGGAATTCCTGCTGCGGGTGCTTGCGGCCGCCCTGCGGCGGTACGGATGCGACCGTGCCCTCCATGATCTTCAGCAGCGCCTGCTGCACACCCTCGCCACTCACATCGCGTGTGATGGAAGGGTTGTCCGATTTGCGGGAAATCTTGTCGACCTCGTCGATGTAGACAATGCCGCGCTGTGCCCGTTCAACATTGTAATCAGCCGCCTGCAGCAGCTTGAGGATAATGTTCTCGACATCCTCGCCAACATAGCCAGCTTCGGTCAAAGTCGTCGCATCAGCCATGGTGAATGGCACGTCCAGGATCCGTGCCAGGGTTTGTGCCAGCAAGGTCTTGCCCGAACCAGTAGGACCCAGCAACATGATGTTGGACTTGGCGATCTCGATTTCGCTATTCTTCGCCTGGGCGGCTAGCCGCTTGTAGTGGTTGTGCACGGCCACAGCCAACACCTTCTTGGCGTGGTCCTGACCAATCACGTAATCATCCAGCACCTTGCAGATCTCGCGCGGGGTCGGCACCCCATCGCGGCTCTTCACCAGCGTGGTCTTGTGCTCTTCGCGAATGATATCCATGCACAGTTCAACACATTCATCACAGATGAACACGGTGGGGCCGGCGATCAGCTTGCGGACCTCATGCTGCGACTTGCCGCAAAAGGAACAGTACAGCGTATTTTTGGAATCGCCGGAAGACTTGCTCATGCTCGCTCCTCGCCAACGCATCCCGCCCGAATGGCGGGGGCCAGCGTCATCAGAATGTAGTCCCCGGGCAGCCCGGGGGGAAGTTTCGTCTCGCGCCTCAGGCCTTCGCCGCCTCCGCCGCCGTCAACGGCCGCTTCTCGACCACATGGTCGATTAACCCGAAGGTCTGCGCCTCGTCGGCCGAGAGGTAGGTGTCACGCTCCATCTTGCGCTCGATCTCCTCCAGCGATTGGCCCGTGTGGTGGACATAAAGCTGGTTCAAACGAGCGCGTGTCTTGAGAATCTCACGCGCCTGGATTTCGATGTCGGTAGCCTGGCCCTGTGCGCCGCCGGAGGGCTGGTGGATCATCACCTGGCTGTTCGGCAAGGCGTAGCGCTTGCCCTTTTCGCCGGCCATCAGCAACAACGACCCGGCCGAAGCGGCAATGCCGACACAGACGGTGCTGACCGGCGAGCGGATGTACTGCATGGTGTCGTACATCGCCAGGCCCGCGGTCACCACGCCACCGGGCGAGTTGATGTAGAAGCTGATATCCTTGCTCGGGTTCTCGCTCTCCAGAAACAGCAGCTGGGCACAAATCAGTGACGACACCCCATCGTAAATCGGCCCGGTGAGGAAGATGATGCGCTCCTTCAGCAAGCGCGAATAAATGTCGTAGGCGCGTTCGCCGCGGGCACTCTGCTCCACCACCATCGGCACGAGCGAGTTGTTGTAGAATTCGACCGGGTCACGGTCACGAACCTGGAACATGCGGCTGGAAATCCTCGTGGTCGTGGCCCCCTGGACGGTTGGGCAGCCACGGGTTGGAGCGGGCCACCGAATCGCCGGTCGGGCCGCCAGGGTAACGCACAGAATGTGGGCAGACGATGAACGAAGGAAAGACCCCCTACTCAACCAGTTTGCTGGCCCGCTCCGCCAGCAACAGCCGGACGGGCGGCAGGGGGCGGTGCAAATGTCCGAACGCGTCCCGTTCCAGGAAATGTCCGGTCAGGCGAAGCCCATTCTGCCATTGGCCCGGATCGCCCTCGCCCTCGCCCAACAGGAATGCCGGCAAAGGCAGCAGCCGGTCGGCATAGGCCGCGCCGGCACCGGCGCTGACGGCCCGCCCGGTGCGCGGCGACACCCAGGCGAGATCCACGGTGTCGCCAGTGACGGCGCAACACGCCAGGTCCAGCCCGTAGCCCAGCTCGGCCAGCAGCACCACTTCCCACCGCACCAAAGCCTCCAAACCGCGCCGGGCATCACCCGCCACAGCCACGACAAGCGCGACCAGGCCGGCAAAGGCGCGCGGGTACGGCTCACGCTCGGGCAGCGCGCCGTCGGCGACGGCGCAGGCCGCCATCAGAACTGCCAGCGCCAGCGGGTCGTCCATCGCCATGGCAGCGGCGGCGTGCACCATCTCGCCGGTCGTGCTGCCCAGATTATCGGCGTTGCGGGCGCGCCAGCGCGCATCCACCAGGTTGCCGGGCTGCCACAGCGAAGCCTGGGCGCGGGACTGCCCGCCATGCGCCAGTCCCGGGTGCCTGCCCAGGCTTTCGGTCAGCAGGCTGACAACCAGCCCCGCCTCGCCCTGCGGCCTTGCCGAAAGCACCACGGCGGGCCCCTCCCACTCATTCACCCGGCGTCGTCCAGGCCCAGGGCGCGGATGTGTACCCGGCTGTCATCCCAGTTCGCGCGGTCCTTAACGTTGAGGAAAAGGTGTATTTTCCTTTCCAGCAGGCCACTCAGCTCCTGCCGGGCGCGCCTGCCGATATCCTTGATCTTCGACCCGCCCTCGCCGATCAGAATGGCTTTCTGCGTCGGACGCGAGACGAAGATGGTGAGGTCGACGCGGGCCGAGCCATCCTCGAATTCCTTCCAGCTCTCGCATTCCACCGTGGAATGGTGCGGCACCTCGTCATGCGTCAGCCGCAGGATGTGCTCACGCACGATCTCGGCCGCCAGCATGCGATTGGGCAGGTCGGACAGCTCGTCCTCGGGGAACAGCCAGGGGCCGGCTGGGGCCTCTACCGCCATGGCCTGCAGCATCAGGTCGATGCCATCGCCCTTGGTGGCGCTCAACATGAAGGTTTCTGCGAAGGGCAGCTCGGCGTTCAGCGCCGCGGTCAGCGGCAGCAGCTGCTGGCGGTCGATGAGGTCGATCTTGTTCAGCGCCAGCCAGATCGGCCGGCTGGTGCCCTTGAGTTTGTCCACCACCGCCCGGACGGCATCCGTGAAGCCGGCCTTGGCGTCGACCACCAGAAGCGCGATGTCAGCATCCTGCGCGCCACCCCATGCGGCAGCCACCATCGCCCGGTCCAGCCGCCGCTTCGGCGCGAAGATGCCCGGCGTGTCGACCAGGATCAGCTGCGCCGGCGGCCGCATCACCACGGCACGGATACGGAACCGCGTGGTCTGCGGCTTGGGCGAGACGATGCTGACCTTGGTGCCGGACGCGGCGTTGACGAGGGTGGACTTGCCCGCGTTGGGCGCGCCGATGATGGCGATAAGAGCGC
The DNA here is from genome assembly GCA_014376425.1 of Rubritepida sp. GTDB lineage: Bacteria > Pseudomonadota > Alphaproteobacteria > Acetobacterales > Acetobacteraceae > Rhodovarius. Next base: position 10,067 of record JACMRO010000124.1, on the reverse strand, counting down.
AGCGTGTGTCTGTCATATCCGACCGTTCTACGCCTGGAAGCCGGGGGGCCGGTAGCCTTGGTTGAAGATGAAGTCGCTGACCACAGAATTCACGATGCACGGGCAGCGATCACGGCGCCTTGGCCGTTGCCACCGCTGGCGCCGGGCGTGGGGGCGCCCCGCAGCGCTCCGGTCGCCCCCGGGCGGCTGAAGCCGGCGCACGGACGCCACGATCAGGCCCGGTGGGCGGCCAGCCAGGCTTCGGCCGCCGCCGTCTCGGCCGAGCGGCGCGTGCTGCCCCGGCCCTCCGCGCTCAGGCCCCGCGACGTGACCCGCATGAGGAAATCGGGCGCATGGGCCGGCCCCTCTGCCGAGAGCAGCGTGTATTCCGGCAAGCCTGCCCCCTGCCCCAGTAGCAGTTCCTGCAACTGGCTCTTTACCGGCACGGGCGGTGCCACATCGGCTTCGATCAGCCCCGCCCATTCGCGGCGGATCACCGCCCGCGCCGCCGGCAGACCGCCATCGAGATAAAGCGCGCCCAGCAGCGCCTCCACCGCATCGGCAAAGAACTTCGGCCCCGCGCCCTGGCCGATGTCGCGCTGCGTCGGCGGCAGTCGGATGGCGTCGGCCAGGCCCATCGCCTCGGCGATTGGCGCCAGCGCATCGCGCGACACCAGGCTGGACAGCCGCTTGCCAAGGCCGCCCTCGCTTTCGAGCGGAAACCGTTCCCCCAGCCATTCCGCTATGCACAGCGCCAGCACCCGGTCGCCCAGGAATTCCAGCCGTTCATTGCTGCGCAGCCCGACCGCCCCGGAACGATGGGTCAATGCCAGTTCCAGCAGCGCGGGGTTCTGGAAGGCGTGGTCAAGTCGCCGCAGCAGCCGCTCCGCCGCGGCAGCCTGGCCGCTGCTCACCGAACCGGGCTCAGAAGCCGCGACCAGCGGATGGCGAAAGGCCAGTTCCAGATCTGCCAGATCGCGCTGCTGCCATCGACCGAGAAAAAGATGAACTCCGCCCTTCCGACCAGGTTCTCGATCGGCACGAAGCCCACCGCGGACTGCACCCTGCTGTCCAGGCTGTTGTCGCGGTTGTCGCCCATCGCGAAGACATGGCCGGCGGGAACGATGAATTCCCCGGTGTTGTCGAGCGGGCCGTCATCGCTCTGCTCGATGATCTGGTGGGCCCGTCCGCCGGGCAGCAATTCACGGTACAGCCGCACCGTCAGCCGCGGGCCGTCGCCCTCGGCGATGTATGGGCCCAGCGTGTCGCGGCCCACCGGCGCGCCGTTGATCTGCAGCACGCCGCGGGTGACCTGCACACGGTCCCCGGGCAACCCGATGATGCGCTTGATGTAGTCCTGGCTGGTGTCGCGCGGCAGCTTGAACACCGCCACATCGCCGCGTGCCGGCAGGGCGCCCCACAACCGGCCCTGAAAGATGTTCGGGCTGAACGGCATCGAATGCCGCGAATAACCGTAGGAATACTTCGAGACGAACAGGTAGTCGCCCACCAGCAAAGTCGGGATCATCGAGCCGGAAGGGATGTTGAACGGTTCGAACGCCACGGTGCGGATGCCGATGGCGATCAGCCCGGCATAGATGATGGTGCGGACGCTCTCGCCCCAGCCGCCACGCTTCTTGGTCATCGACTGGCTCATGGAAGGGGCTGGATCCGGCATGGTGGGTTGGCCGCGGATAAACGCACGGGGGCCGCCAAAGTCAAGGAAGGACAGGGCGTGCGGAAATGATCACCATGGCCTGCGCGTAGGGATATTCGTCGGTCATGGTCAGCGCCACATCGGCCACCATCCCCGCCGGCACCATCGCCGCCAGGCGGCGCGCGGCCCCCCCCGTCATCAGCATCGTGGGCTGCCCGGATCGGAGATTGACCACGCCCAGATCCCGCCAATAGACGCCGGCCCGGAAGCCGGTACCCAACGCCTTGCTTGCCGCCTCCTTGGCCGCGAAACGCTTGGCATAGGTCGCCACACGTATTTTCTCCGTGCGCCGCTCCGCGCGGCGCCGCTCCTCCTCGGTGAACACCCGGCCGAGGAAACGATCGCCATGCCGTGCCAGCACCTCGGCCACCCGCCGAATGTCCACGACGTCACTGCCCAGCCCGAGGATCATGGCCCCCAGGGGCGATGCCCCCTCGCCGCGCCTTCAGAGATAGCGCTGGATATCAAGCGAACTGTCCTTGCCGATCGCGTCGGCGCTGGTGCCCAGGAAGCGGTCGGCGGCGGCATGGCCATAGCGGCGAAGGGTCTGCAGGAAGTCCCAGTCGCCGTTGAACTTGGTGCTCAGCTTGAATTCGCGCATATGCACCTCGTCCTCGATGCTGTGCAGGAAGATACGGCGGTAGCGCGGTTGTTCGAGCCGGCCGCCCTCGAGCAACCGCTGGACGAAGTCGATGGCGCGCATCTCGGACATCAGCGAGGCGTTGAAGCTGATCTCGTTCAGCCGGTTCATGATGTCCGAGACGGTGGTCGGAACTTCCTCGCGGTAGAGCGGGTTGAGCTGCACCAGGATAATGTCGGCGGCCGAGCGCTCATGATAAAGCGGCCACAGCGCTGGGTTGCCCAGGTAGCCGCCATCCCAATAGGCCTCGCCATCGATTTCCACCGCCTTAAATACGTTGGGCAGGCAGGCGCTGGCCAGCAGCGCATCGACGGTGATTTCCTCGCGGCGGAACACCTTGGGCTTGCCGGTGCGCACATTGGTCGCGCTGATGTACATCCGGATGGCAGTCTTGTCCTCACGCAGCAGCTTGAGGTCGAGCATGTTCAGCAATGCTTGCCGAAGCGGATTGAATTCCAGCGAAAAGGGGTTCAGCTGGTAAGGCGAGGCGATGCGGGTCATCGCCTCGAAGGCATTCCAGGCGAGCGAATTGCTCATGTCGTGGCCCCAGATCGCCTTCTCGAGTGGCGAGGCCTTCATCGGGCTCATGGCGAAGGAGGACCCGATCCCTTTCCAGAACTTCTCCATGGCTTCACGCGCGCCGGGCCGCCCGCCCTGGCTCAACCCCAGCGCAAAGACGGCGGCGTTGATCGCGCCGGCCGAAGTGCCCGAAATGCCGTCGAAGTCGAGCCAGTCCTCATCGAGCAGTCGTTCCATCACGCCCCAGGTGAAAGCACCGTGGGTGCCGCCGCCCTGCAGCGCCAGATTGATTTTGCGGGTGCCGCGGCTGTGCGAGACTGGCGCGGCGGTGGGGGAAACGCTGTCCATGTCAGGCGGCCAGCCAGCCGCCGTCGATCGACAGCGCGGCGCCATTGACCCCGCCCGAACCGGGGCCGCACAGCCAGAGCGCCATCCGCGCCACGTCCTCGACCTCGACCCAGCGCTTGGATGGCTGTTTCTCCAGCAGGTGGTCTCGCAAGGCAATCTCCTCGGAAACGCCGAACTTCTCCGCAAGCGGCTTGACTTGCGCCTCGGCCAGCGGCGTGCGGACAAAGCCCGGGCAGATGGCGTTGCAAGTGATTTGCGTCGTCGCGATTTCCAGCGCGACCGATTTGGTCATCCCCACAACACCATGCTTGGCGGCGACGTAAGCGGATTTGAACGGACTGGCGACCAGGCCATGAGCTGATGCGATGTTGATGATGCGGCCCCGGCCCCGGGCGAGCATGCCGGGCAGTGCCGCCTTCATGGCGTGGAAATTAGAGGTCATGTTGATTGCGATGATCGCGTCCCACTTGTCGTCCGGAAAATCCTGGACCGGCGAGACGAATTGGATTCCGGCATTGTTGACCAGGATGTCGACGGCACCCGCCTCGGCCACCATGGCGCGGATCTCGACGGGTTTGGACATGTCGGCGGCGCTGTAGGCGGCGTCGCCGGCACCCATGAGGGCGCCGATCTCAGCCCGTGCGGCCGCGATCTCGCCGGGCTTGCCGAAGCCGTTCAGCACCACGCGCGCGCCAGCCTGCGCCATCAGCCTGGCAATGCCCAGCCCGATGCCGGAGGTACTGCCGGTGATCAATGCCGTCTGGCCTTGCAGGATCATGTCCATCCGGGGTTCGTCCTCAGTCGATTGGTGCAGCGCGATACACCGTTCCGGTAACGTCATCAATGATCGGGCCCCAACTCTGCCACGCGTTGTCGCGTTGCAAAGTCATGTTCCTCACCGCCCCCCGCGCCGGGCTTCGCCCCCTGTTGGGCTTCATGGCCGTGGCGGTGCTGGCGCTGGCATTCATGCTGCTGGCCGACGAGGTGATGGAAGGCGGGCTGGGCGGCTTCGACGACCGGATGTTCCGCCTCCTGCGCGCGCCCGGGGCGCCACCCTGGCTGACCGAGATGGCGCGTGATGTCACCGCGCTGGGCAGCTTCGTGGTGCTCGGCCTCATCCTGGCCATCACCAGCGCGGGGCTGTTCCTGGCCGGCGCCCGGCATGCGGCCTGGCTCGCGCTCGCCGCCGTGCTGGGGGGTACGGCGCTGAGCACGGCCCTGAAGATGGGTTTTGACCGGCCGCGGCCGCAATGGCCGGGCGCCCCGGCCGTCTTCACCGCCAGCTTCCCCTCGGGCCACGCGATGTTGACGGCGGTGACCTTCCTGACGCTGGGCGCCTTGCTGGCGCGCATGACACCGCACCGCAGGCTGAAATACTTCGCATTGACCAGCGCCATCCTGATTACCGTGTTGGTGGGCGTGACCCGGGTGCATCTGGGGGTGCATTACGCTTCCGACGTGCTGGCGGGCTGGTGCGTGGGTGGCGCCTGGGCGTTGCTGTGCTGGCTGGTGGCGTTGTGGCTGCAGCGGCGTGGCGCGGTGGAGGCCACGGCACCAGGCTGAGAACAATCAATGTCGCGGCCCTGGCACCGCATGCGGCAGCGCTTCCAATCCGGCCCGGACGCGCTACGCGGCTTCCCGCGCTGCCAGCACGGCAACAAGCGCCGCCGCGACCGCCGCCTGCGCCGGCTCGATCACCGGCACCCCGGCCGCCTGCTCGGCCGCGGCGCGATGCAGCGCCATCCCCGCGCAGCCCAGGATGATGCACTGCGCGCCGGCGGCGGCGAGCGCTTTCGCCGTCGCCTCGATGCGTGCCCGGGGCGCCACCGGGTCGGTCAGGGTTTCCATGTCGAGCTCCAGCGGCAGCCAGGCGGCCATGCGGCCCCCCACCCCCAGCGCCTGCAACGCCCGGTCATGCCGCGGCCGGGACAGGCCGGTAAACCCGATGACGCCAAAGCGGTCGGCCCGGTTCAGCGCCGCCGTCACCGCACTGCGGAACATTCCCAGCACCGGGCGGCGGGTTGCGGCACGCGCCGCGTCAAGCCCCGGATCGCTGACGCAGCCGATGATGTAGGCGTCCGCCGCCTCGGTCTCGATTACACGGCACAGCGGCTCTACCACGCTGAACCAGTCGCGCCAGGTGACGATGGCGGGTGGCCCGCCCGCCAGCCGCGTCACTTCGATGCGCGGCAGGCCGGGGGCGCTGAAGCCTGCCACCGCGGCCGCGATGCCTGCAGTGCAGGACACCGAGGAATTGGGATTGATGATGAGAATTCGCTCGCCCATGTATGGCAGTCTCGCGGCATGGTGGCTTACCGGCAAGGCATAATGACTCGACATTGGCCTGGTCACGCGCTTCATGTTGCAACGCACCATTACCCGGACGACAACAATGGCCGACGAGCCGCTGCAGACCTGGGCGCCCGACCGCGCCGAACCGCCGCCGCAATACCCCCTCCCGCCATTCTGGACGGCGGTCGGCCGTGGCGTACGCAACCGCTGCCCGGTCTGCGGCGAGGGGCGGGTGTTCCGCACCTTCCTGGGGCTGGTGCCCGAATGCACGCATTGCGGCACACCGCTGGGCCGGCTGCGGCCTGACGACGCGGCGCCCTATTTCGTCATCCTGATCGCCGGGCATTTGCTTCTGCCGCCGGTGTTTTGGGTCGAGCGCCATTACATGCCGCCGATGTGGCTGCACATGGCAGTTTGGCTGCCGCTATTCACCGTGGTCCTCACTTTGCTGCTGCGGCCGGTGAAGGGCGCGGTGGTCGGGCTGCTGTGCCGCCTGGGCTTCACTGGCGACGAGCACCAACCCGCGCCCCTGCCCCCGCCGATGGCGGACCGCAGCTAGGGTGCCGAACCGCTGCCTCATTCGCATCGACCTGCCTGAGGCGCCGCCGCCGCAGAACGCCTATGCCGAGGCCGACCGGCGCCAGGCGGTGGCCGACATCCTGGTGGAGAACCGTTTCGACCCCGAGGAGCTGGGCGACGGTCCTTTCGCGCTGACGCTGACGCTGCGCGAGGGCCGCCTGACCTTCGACATACGCGACCAAGCTGGGGAGGCGTTGCGCGCCATCATCCTGGCACTCGGCCCGTTCCGGCGGCTGATCAAGGATTACGTCATGGTGGTGGAAAGCCACGAGTTGGCTGTGGTCTCTGGCGATGGCGAGTCGCGACTGCAGGCGATCGATATGGGCAGGCGGGGCCTGCACAACGAAGGCGCGGAGCTGTTGATGAGCCGACTGGAAGGCCGGGTCGGTCTCGATCACGAGACGGCCCGGCGGCTGTTCACCCTGATCTGCGCACTGCATCAGCGCATCTGAGGCTCGCGGTTGCGTGGCCGCGGGGGGGACCCTATAGCCCCTGCCATGATGATCGGTGGCCGCCATTTCCGCAGCGTCTGGCTGGAAGGCGGCACCGTTCGGGTGATCGACCAGACCGCCCTGCCCTGGAAGCTGGCGATCCTCGACCTCGCCAACGCCGACGCGGCGGCACATGCCATCCGCACAATGCAGATTCGCGGCGCGCCGCTGATCGGCGCCGTCGCGGCCTTTGGCCTGGCGCTGGCGATGCGGCAGGACCCCGCCGCATTGCAGGAGGCCGCGGCAACGCTGCGCGCGACCCGTCCCACCGCGGTGAACCTCGCCTGGGCGCTGGACCGCATGGTGGCCCGGCTGGCCGGCCTGCCGCTAGCCGGGCGCGCCGACGCCGCCATGGCCGAGGCGACCGCGATTGCCGATGAGGATGCCGCGATGTGTGCCGCAATCGGCGCGCAGGGTCTGCCGCTGCTGGCCGGCATCGCCGCCGCGAAGGGCCGGGTGAACGTGCTGACCCACTGCAACGCCGGCTGGCTTGCCACCGTCGACCACGGCACCGCGCTCAGCCCGATCTACCGGGCGCATGATGCCGGCATCGACATCCATGTCTGGGTGGACGAGACCCGGCCGCGCAACCAGGGCGCCGGGCTGACTGCCTTCGAACTGGGCGCGCATGGCGTGCCCCACACCGTTATCGCCGACAATGCCGGTGGACACCTCATGCAGCATGGCCAGGTCGACATCTGCATCACCGGCGCCGACCGGGTGGCGCGCTCGGGCGATGTGGCGAACAAGATCGGCACCTACCTCAAGGCGCTGGCGGCGCGCGACAATGGTCTGCCGTTCTGGGTTGCCCTGCCGCAATCGACGCTGGATCTGGAGATCGAGGACGGTGTGGCCGGCATCGAGATCGAGGATCGGGGCGACGCCGAGGTGACCCACATGACCGGCCCCGACGATACCGGCGCCTTGCACCGGATACGGGTGGTAGCGCCCGGCAGCCAGGCCGCGAATCCCGGCTTCGACGTCACGCCGGCGCGGCTGGTGACCGGGCTGATCACCGAACGCGGCCGTTGCGAAGCGTCCGAGACAGGACTGCGCGGCCTGTATCCGGAGCGGTTCGCGCCCCAGCGGTAGGGGTCGGCCCCCGCTAGCACCGCCACAGTCTGCGCCACACCCTCCTCCAGGCAGGTCATCGGTGCGCTCCATCCGGCCTGGCGCAACCGGTCGAGCCGGGCGAGGGTGTGGTACTGATAGCGGTCGCGGATCGGCCCGGGCATGTCGATGAAGCGCACCGGCGCCTCCCGACCCATCGCCGCAGCGACCGCGCGCACCAGGTCCAGCCAGCTGCGCGCCCGCCCGGCACCGACATTCAGCAGCGGCGGCGCCGTGGCCTGGCCCAGCAGGAACAGCACCACCCGCACCACGTCATCGACATGCACGAAGTCCCGCAGCTGCTCGCCATCGGCGTAATCGGGGCGGTGGCTGCGGAAGAGCTCGACGGTGTCGCCCCGTCCCAGCGTCTCGAACACCTTGTGGACGACGCTGCGCATCGGGCCTTTATGCTGCTCGTTGGGGCCGTAGACGTTAAAGAATTTCAGCCCGCAACACAGCGGTGGCAACGCGCCGCCGGAAGCGCGCCGGGCCGCCACCGCCTGGTCGAACAGGTGCTTGCTCCAGCCATACAGGTTGAGCGGCCGCAGCGCACGCAGCGCCGGCAGGGCCGCATCGTCATCATAGCCATGCGCGCCATCGCCATACGTCGCGGCGGAACTGGCATAGACCAGCGGGACCCGCTGCGCCGCGCACCAGTCCAGCAGCATCAGTGAGAAGCGGAAGTTGCGGCGCATCACCTCGTCGCCATCGGTGGCCAGGGTCGAGGAATTGGCGCCCATGTGAATGACGGCGTCCAGGCGCCGCCCGTCGAGCCAGCCGGCCAGGGCATCGGGCGGCACCACATCGGCCAGGACGCGCTTGCGCAGATTCTGCCACTTGGCGCCCGCATGCAGCAGGTCGCTCACCACCACGTCGTGGTGGCCGGCATCGTTCAACGCGGCCACGATGTTGCTGCCGATGAAGCCGGCGCCGCCGGTGACGAGGATCATCCCTGCCTTATGGCAGGGGCGAGCCGCTTGTAGAACATGGTGGTCTCGGCCGGCCGGCCGTTGGGCCGCAAGGCGTGGCCGGGCACCCGGCCGTATTCCACCCACGCCTCGGCGCGGTACAGCGCACCGCCCGCGCTGCCGGTCTCAGTATCGAGCAGCAGCAGGGTGCGGCCGAGGGAGGCGGCCAGAGCTTCGGCCGTGGAGAGCAGTATACGGCCCAAGTCACGCCGGCGCGCCGCGGAATGGACGATCATCTTGCCGATTTCGGCCCGGAAAGGCGCATTGGGCTGGTGCGCCAGGAAAAGCAGCACGCAGCCTTGCAGCCGCCCTCCGTCGCGCACCACCAGCAGCCGGGTGGCGCCGCTCACCATCCCATTCAGCTGGGAGTGCCAGAATGCCTCGGCCGCCGCCTGGTCGAACCCCGCGAGGAAATTGACCGAGGCGCCCTGCTCCACCGCATCGACCAGCAGGGCGCCGAGCGCCGGCAAAAGACCGCGTGCCTGCACCGCATCCGCGGTCTCAATCATGCACGCGCCCTCTCCAGGAAGACGGCGTAGCGGGTGGTCCGCCGCGTCGGATTGTGAAACCGCACCGGTTCGCCAAAGCGCATCGCCAGGCAGTCTCCCGCCGCCAGGCGGTGGCTCGCCTGGCCCAGGGTGACATGCAGCCCGCCGGTCAGCACCCAGAGTTGCTGGCCAACGGCGGCCACCTGCGCATTGTCGAAAGCCACCGCAGCGCCCGGCGGCAGGGTGACCTCGACGATTTCGGCCAGCCCGCCGGGGCCCGAAACGGCGCGGCGGGTATAGCCGCTGCCAGGGTCCTGCCACACCGGTTGCGCGGCGCGGCGGCGCAGCTTCGCGTCCCCCTCCTCCGCCACCAGGGCCGACAAGGTGACGCCCAGGCCGCCCGCCAGGCGGTTCAGCAACTGGGCGGTTGCGCTGGACTGGCCGTGCTCGATTCGCGACAGCATGGCGCGGCTGACGCCCGATGCAGCGGCCAGCGCGTCCAGCGTGGCGGGGCCGCGCAAGGCACGAATACGGGCGCCGATGCGTTGGTCGATCTCGCTCATATCTGCATCATAGATTCCAATATCGTGGAATCAAGAAGTTTGTGCTAAAGCACGGCATGTTCGAATCACCCTCCGTCGCCCGCAATCGCGCGCCCATCGTAGCCGCCCTGCGCCCCGTCCTGCCGGCCAGCGGATTGCTGCTGGAGATCGCCAGCGGCTCGGGCGAGCACGCCTGCGCCATCGCCGCCGCCTTCCCCGGCCTGACCATCCAGCCAAGTGACCCGTCGGCCGAGGCGCGCGCCAGCATCGACGGCTGGGCCGCGGCGGAGCCCCGCATCCGGCCAGCGCTGGCGCTGGACGCCGCGGCCGCATGGCCGGCGCTGCAGGCCGATGCGGTGCTGTGCGTCAACATGATCCACATTGCCCCCTGGGC